>NZ_JBFAOO010000075.1:0-33988 GCF_040675265.1 Microbispora sp. NPDC049633 | reverse complement strand
GCCTGTCCATTACCCCCCCCCCCCCACGTTCTGGTCGCCCTCGGGGCCCGACGCGATCGGGCGGGCGGGGGGGGGCCCGTCCCCCCCCCCCCCCCCCCCGACCCCCCACCTATGCGAGGCACATCTCCATGCGGCGTACGTTTCCGGCACTGGCGGCGCTGATCATCTCCACCGCGGTCGTCCCGGCCGCGGTCCCCACCTCGGCTTCCGCGGCCCCCGCGTACAACTACGGCGAGGCGTTGCAGAAGTCGCTCTTCTTCTACGAGGCCCAGCAGTCCGGCAAGCTGCCGTCCACCAACCGCGTCACCTGGCGCGGCGACTCGGCGCTGAACGACGGCAAGGACGTCGGGCTCGACCTGACCGGCGGCTGGTTCGACGCCGGCGACCACGTCAAGTTCGGCCTGCCGATGGCGGCGAGCACCACGATGCTCGCGTGGGGCGCGGTCGAGTACCGCGACGCCTACGCGTCCTCGGGCCAGCTCACCTACCTGCTGAACAACCTGCGCTTCGTCAACGACTACTTCGTCAAGGCGCATCCCTCCCCCAACGTGCTGTACGGGCAGGTCGGCAGCGGCAACCCCGACCACGCCTGGTGGGGAGCGGCCGAGGTGCTGCCGATGAGCAGGCCCTCGTACAAGATCGACTCCTCGTGCGGCGGGTCCGACCTCGCCGGTGAGACGGCGGCGGCGATGGCCGCGTCCTCGATCGTCTTCCGGCCCACCGACCCCACGTACGCCGACAAGCTCCTCACCCACGCCAAGCAGCTGTACTCCTTCGCCGACACCGTGCGCGGCAAGTACAGCGACTGCATCACGGACGCGTCGACCTTCTACAAGTCCTGGAGCGGGTACAACGACGAGCTGGTGTGGGGCGCCATCTGGCTCTACCGCGCCACCCAGGACGCCTCCTACCTCGCCAAGGCCGAGTCGTACTACGCCAACCTCGGCACCGAGTCGCAGTCGACGACCAAGTCGTACAAGTGGACGATCGCCTGGGACGACAAGTCGTACGGCTGCTACGCGCTGCTGGCGAAGCTGACCGGCAAGCAGCAGTACACCGACGACGCCAACCGCTGGCTCGACTGGTGGACGGTCGGCGTCAACGGCCAGAAGGTGAACTACTCCCCCGGCGGCCAGGCCGTGCTCGACCAGTGGGGATCGCTGCGCTACGCCGCCAACACCTCCTTCGTCGCACTCGTCTACAGCGACTGGCTGACCGACGCCACGCGCAAGGCCCGCTACCACGACTTCGCCGTCCGCCAGATCAACTACGCGCTCGGCGACAACCCGCGCAAGTCGTCGTACGTGGTCGGTTTCGGGAACAACCCGCCGCGCAACCCGCACCACCGGACCGCGCACGGCACCTGGACCAACAATCAGAACGGCGAGCCGGAGCAGAGCCGGCACATCCTGTACGGCGCGCTCGTCGGCGGGCCGAAGACGGCCGACGACGCCTACGCCGACAGCCGGGCCGACTTCGTGATGAACGAGGTCGCCACCGACTACAACGCGGGCTTCACCAGCGCGCTGGTGCGGCTGTACAAGGAGTACGGCGGCACGCCGCTGGCGAACTTCCCGGTCGCGGAGACCCCTGACGGCCCGGAGATCTACCTCCAGGCGGCACTCAACGCCACGGGCCAGAACTTCACCGAGATCAAGACGATGGTCTACAACCACTCGGCCTGGCCCGCCCGCGCGCTGACCGACGGGTCGTTCCGCTACTACTTCACCCTCGACGGCGACACCACGCCGGGCCAGATCACCCTGACGGCGAACTACAACCAGTGCAAGCCGCCGACCGGGCCGACGCAGTTCTCCGGCAAGGTCTACTACGTCACGATCGACTGCTCGGGGCAGACCATCGCGCCGCAGGGTCAGTCGGAGTCGCGGCGTGAGGTGCAGTTCCGCATCGCCAGCGCGGGCAGCTGGGACCCGTCCAACGACTGGTCGTACACCGGGGTGTCCACCACGCCGTCCACGCCGGCGACGGTGCAGAACATGACGCTGTACTCGGGGTCCACCAAGATCTGGGGCAACGCGCCGGGCACCGAGCCGTCCCCGTCCCCCAGCCCCTCGGTCTCCCCGTCCCCGTCGCCCAGCCCGTCCGCGTCGCCGTCGTCGAGCCCGTCGCCGTCTCCGTCGCCGAGCCCGTCGCCGTCGCCCAGCCCGTCGCCGTCTCCGTCGCCCAGCCCGTCGCCCGTCACCGGCAAGGCGTGCACCGCCACGTACAAGCTCACCAACTCGTGGCAGGGCGGCTTCCAGGCGGACGTCACCGTGCTCAACTCCGGTGGCACGGCCATCTCCGGCTGGACGGTGGGATGGTCGTTCCCGAACGGCCAGACCGTCGCCCAGCTGTGGAGCGGCACCGTCAGCCAGAGCGGTTCGAACGTCACGGTGAAGAACCTGTCCTGGAACGGCGGCCTGAACCCCGGCGCCACCACGAGCTTCGGCTTCACCGGCAACGGCTCGGGCACCACCCCGGCCCTCACCTGCACCCCCGCGTAGCCCGCGCTCCCGGGCTCGCCCAAGTCGCCCGCCTTCCCCGGATGGACCCCTCTCCGGGGAAGGCGGAGCACCAATCCCCATCGCGGACCGACCGGCGTGGAGCGGACGGTCCGGCGTCCCGGCGACCACCGGGCAGTGCGAGGAAGGGAGATCGATGATCAGGAGAGCGATCACCACGGCGGCCCTGGTCCTGGTGTCCACCGGGATCGCGGCCGTTCCGGCGTCCGCGGACTCGATCGGCTGCGGTGCGAAGTACGCGATCACCAGCGAATGGCCCGGGACCCGGGACGCCACCGCGCTCGGGCAGGTCACCGTGACCAACACGGGTTCGTCCGCCATCAAGGGCTGGCGGGTGTCGTGGCGTTACACCGACGGCAGCGTCGTCACGCAGGTGTGGGGGGCCGTCCCCCTCCCGGTGATCGGCATCGTCGGCGCCCATGCGTTCGGCAACGAGAGCTACAACGGCAATCTCCCCGTCGGCGGCTCGACCGTCTTCGGCTTCGCCGCCCGCCTGGGCGGCGGAAAGGCACCGGACGTGACCTGCACGCCCGCCTGACCGGCGGCCCGGCGACCTCGCCGGACCGGCAGGACTACAGGAGAGCAGGCTTCTCCAGGCAATATGATCAATTATGTGATCAATAAAGATATAGACGATCCCCCGGGACAAACTCCCGGGGGATCGTCGTCTTCCGCTATTCGAACATGACGCAACCTGACACGTCACACCATGCCATGCCGAATCACCACGACTCGGGAGGCATGTTCACGTCGCCGACGCGGTCGTAGATGACGGTCTCGTCCGCCAGTCTGACGACCACCACACGGCGGGCGAGCCCCGCTCGTTCCAGCGCCTTCGCGGACTCCACGGCGTTCTTGGCATAGTGGTAGCGGTCACGGCTACCGGTGAACGGGCTCTCCCTGTCGCACCGGACCTCGTAGCGGTCATCCGGCCAAGGGTGAGGAAGCCCGTCAGTAGTGCGGCGCTCGGTAGCGGTCGCGGTCATTGCACACCTCTCTTGTCGCGGAGGGACCTCCGCTCAGAAAGACCCCCCTGCCCCCCCAACGTCTAAGTATTCCTCATATGCAACATTTGTTTCACGGCAACCCCCTCGAACAGAGGGCCGAGGACAGCACGATGTCACGCGAGGGGCAGCATGGCCTGTCACGGCCGCAGGACGTATCCCACGCCCCGCACCGTGTGGATCAGCGGCCGCCGGCCGGCGTCGATCTTCTTGCGCAGATAGCTGATGTACAGCTCGACCACGTGCGCCTGCCCGCGGAAGTCGTACGACCAGACGCGGTCGAGGATCTGCGCCTTGCTCAGCACCCGCCGGGGGTTGCGCATGAGGAAGCGCAGCAGCTCGAACTCGGTCGGCGTGAGCTCGACCAACTCCCCGTCGCGGGTCACCTCGCGGGCGTCCTCGTCCATCACCAGGCCGCCCACCACCAGCCGGTCGCCCTCGGCGCTGCGCGCCATGCCGGCGCGGCGCAGCAGCCCGCGCAGCCGGGCGAGCACCTCCTCCAGGCTGAACGGCCTGGTCACGTAGTCGTCACCGCCCGCGGTGATGCCCGCGACGCGGTCCTCCACGGCGTCGTGCGCGGCCAGGAACAGCACGCGCACGTCCGGAGCATCGGCACGCAGGCGGCGCAGCACCTCCAGCCCGTCGAAGCCGGGCAGCATGATGTCCAGCAGCACCGCGTCGGGCCGGAACTCCCGTGCCTCCTTCACCGCCGACGTCCCGTCCCCCGCCGTGCGCACCTCCCAGCCCTCGTATTTCAGCACCGCGCCGAGGACCTCGACGAGGTCCGGTTCGTCGTCGGCCACGAGGACGCGTACGGGGTTCCCATCGGGGCGGACCAGCCCGGGCCGGTCGTTCGAAGTCTTACGCATGATGGGGTCAAGGGTCCTCCCCACTCACCGGGCATGCCCTGTGAGCCACCTCAGAGAATCCTATGAATGGTCTCGACCCCCACACCGGCCGGCCCGCCACCGAGCCGGCCTCGGTGACGGTCATCGGCCCGCACCTCCCCCTCACGGACGCGTACGCCACCGGCACCCCCGCTCATCACGCCCTCACTCACCGCGCCCTCACTCACCGCGCCCTCACTCACCGCGCCCTCACTCACCAAGCCCCGCTCACCACGCCGTCGCTCACCACGCGAGAGCATGCTTGAGCCGTGTGGTGGCGGCCACGGCGGGCCACAGGCGGGTGGCCAGGTTCCTGGCGACGATGCCGCCTCGCGTCGCGGGGACCAGAAGTGCCGACGCCTGAGCGACGTTGCGCTGCTTGGGGTCCACCAGGCGCCGGTGCGCCGCCTCGTAGCGCCGGAAGGCGGCCGCGGGATCGCCGGCGTGCCCGGCCAGCGCCTCGGCGAGGGTGAACGCCCCCGCCATGGCCAGGGTGGAACCGTCCCCGAACAGCGACACGCAGGACGCGGCGTCGCCGAGGAGCCCGACGCGGCCCTTCCACCACCGAGGCAGGCGCACCTGGCTGACGGAGTCGAAGTAGAGGTCGTCGGCGGCGCGCACCTGTTCGAGCAGCTCCGGCGCCCGCCAGGACACGTCCGCGAAGGCGTCGATCAGCATCCGCTTGTGCTGCTCGGTGTCGCGGTGGTCGAACTCCGGCGCCGCCGGGCTGCGATAGAGGAAGAACGCGCCCGCGGGCCGCGGGTTGACGGCGATCGCCTTCCCGGGCGTGTTGTGCATGAGGATGTCCCGGCCCGCTCCGGCCGCCCCCTCGGCGAGCGGCGCCGTCGCGACGTACAGGCCCATGTGGCGCACGAGCCCGCTCTGCGGTGTCCCCCTCTCCTGGCCGAACGTGAGGCGCCGTGTCACCGAGTGCAGGCCGTCGGCTCCGATCACCAGGTCGAAGCGGCGGGGGGCGGCGTGCTCGAAGGCGACCTCCACTCCGTGCTCGTCCTGGCCGAGCGCCGTGATGGAGTCGTCGAAGAGGAACTCGGCGTGGTCGCGGCTCGCCTCGTACAGGATCGACGCGAGGTCGCCGCGCGGCACCTCGACCTCGTCCGGCCGCTGCACGGCGCGCATGTCCATCCGGCCGACCCGCCTGCCGGCCGCGTCGACGAAGCTGACCCCCGTCGTGCCGGTGGCGGCTCGGCGCAGCCGGGGCATGACGCCCATCCGTTCCGCGACCGGGACGGCGGGGCCCCGGACGTCCACCGGATTGCCGCTGGACCGGGGCTCTCCCCCGCGTTCCACGACCGTGACCCGGAATCCGTGCCTGGCCAGCCAGTAGGCCAGCGTCGGGCCCGCGATCCCGGCCCCCGAGATCAGCGCTGTCGTCATGTCGCATCCCCTAACCGGAAGATTTTCCTCCGCATAAACGACGGTATCCTAACCGGAGGAAAATCGTCCAGATCCCTCGTGAGGTGGCAGTGGAGAAGGGGCTGCGCGCCGACGCGCGCCGCAACCGGGACCTGATCGTCGCCGCGGCCCAGGAGCTGTTCCTGGAGCAGGGCGTCGACGTGCCACTGGAGGAGGTCGCCCGCCGGGCGGGCGTGGGCGTCGGCACGCTCTACCGCCGCTTCCCCGACCGGGACGCGCTACTGCGGGCGGTGGGCGAGGAGAGCCTCCGCCGCCTGGTGGACCTGGCGGAGACGTCCTGGCGCGAGGAACCGGACGCCTGGCACGCGTTGTGCCGTTTCCTGCGCGGCTCGGTGGCCCTGCGGCTGGGCGTGCTGCCGGCGAAGCTCGAACCGCACCTGCATCAGCGGTTGCGCGTCGGCCCGGACCTGCACGAGATGCGGCAGCGGGTGATCGCCGCCGTCCTGCGGATGATCGAACGGGCACAGGCGGACGGCGCGCTGCGCGCCGACATCGGCCCTGGCGACGTCGCCCTGTTGATGACCCTGAACGTGTACACGCCGCCGGGCATGCACAACGAGCAGGCCATGGGACGCGTGGTGGAGATCATGCTGAACGGCCTGCGCGCCGACGCGGAATCGCCCCTCCCCGGAACTCCGCTCGACGAGGACGACCTGCGCCACTACACCGCCGTACGGCTCCCGCCCGCCGAATGACGGCCGGGGCGATGACGAGTCTCCGGCATATGCTGATCCCGGCGACCGGCGCCGCCGCGTCGTGGGCCTGACGCCGGAAGGCCGCCGCGCCACGGAGGAGGCGCCGCTGTCCGGTCCGGTACGGCTGCGCCACGCCCCTGCGGACGCCGGACGGCTGCCCCGGTCGGCGGCCGACGACGCGGTCGTCCTGTTCGGACTGGAGGAATACGCCCCATGACTCCACGTGAGAGCGCCGTCACGGTGCTCGGCGTCGACAACATCCTGTTCACCGTCGGCGACCTGGACGAGGCCGTGAAGTTCTACGCCGCGCTCGGTCTTCCGCTCGCCTTCCGGATGGACGAGCCGGGCATCGCGCTGTTCCGGCTGGGCGACGAGCCGGCGGGGCTGCTCGTACGCCGCGGTGAGATCTCCGCGGCGGTGGGTTCCGGCGAGGGGCGGCCGCGGGTGTGGCTGGAGGTGGCCGACGCCCGGGCCACCGCGCGGGCCCTGCGAGAGTCAGGTATCGCCGCTCTTGCCGACCCCTTCCCGGTCGCGACCGGCTGGACCGTCGAGGTCGCCGATCCCTGGGGCAACACGGTCGGCTTCACGGACTACACCACCATGCCCGAGCGGGGCCGCGGCGCCTGACGCCGTCCCGCCCCGGCCAGGCGCGCGGAGCGTTGTCCACAGGCGACGGCGGGAGCGGCCGGGAAGCTCCGTCGCCGCTGCTAGCGTTCCGGATTGGCGAGAGGAGACGGTGTGCTCGTGATTCACACGGCCTGCGACAGCGGGCGGCTCGCACTCCGGGTGGAGACGGCGTGATCGTGATCCACGCCGCCTGGGATGGCGGGAGACTCGTGCTCTGGGCCGAGGAGACGACCGGCGCGGAGCCGGTGGCCTCCCGCGCCGAGGTGCGCCGTCACCCCTTCGCCGTCCCGGCGAGCACCCTGGCCGCGGAGCTGTCGCGCTGGGGGGACGCGGCGGCCGAGGCGGCGGGCAAGGCCGTGTCCGGCGAAGCCGTGCTGCTGCTGCCGAGTTCGGCGACGAGTCCCCTCCCCTCCCCGGAGACCGGCCTGCGGATCACCGCGCGCCGCCCGAGGATGAGTCCGTGGCGGATGCCCGCGCTGCTGGTCGAGCCCGGGCCCGCGCTGCGCCTGCTGACGGAGGCGTTCGAGCCGCCACCTGTCGCCGGGCCGTCCCTGCGCTATCTCGCGGTCGTCGCCGCCCACGCCCGTGACCTGGTGCGGCGCGGCCGGGTGCTGCCCCAGCTCGTCACCGAGAACGGCGGCTACGCCGCACGCTGGCGGCCCGTCCTGACCGGCCCCCACGCCGCGCGCTTCCGGGAGCTGGCCGCCGCCATGCCGCCGGTCTGCCGGGCCGTCGGCGCAGAGCATCCCTCGGCGCGGGTCCTGAGCGAGGCGCTGGCGGGCCTGGCCGACGCCGCCGTACGGCAGGCCCTGCCCGAGCGTCTGCTGGGCGGGCACCATCCCGGGCGGCGCGGCCCCCTGGCCGACCGCTGGACGGTGGCGCTCACCGGTGACACGGCGGCCCTTCCCGGAGTGCGCGAGCAGGAAGCGGAGACGCTGGCCCGGCCGCTGGAGGACTGGTTCAGGGCCGCCCACCAGCTCGACGGCCCGATCAAGGTGTGCTTCCGTCTCGTCGAGCCCCTCCTGGCCGAGGAGCATCCCGGGCAGGATGCGACCGCCGGCCAGGAGATGGCGGCCGAGCCCGCCACTGCCCACGCGGCCGCGCCGCGGGGCTCGGCCGGAGCACTCGCCGATCCCGCCACGGCCCGCGCGGCCGCACCTCGCGGCCCGGCCGGAGTGGGCGCAGCGCCCTCCGCACAGGCAGAGGCGACGGCCCCGCCGGACGCCGGAGGCTGGCGGGTGGAGTTCGCCCTCCAGTCGGCCGAGGATCCGAGCCTGTACCTGCCCGCTCCCCTCGTCTGGGCGGGCGAGACCATGCCCGGCCTGCCCGGACGTCCGGACGAGACGCTGCTCGCCGGTCTCGGCCGGGCGGTCCGCCTGTACCCGAAGATCGATGACGCGCTGCGGGAGGCCCGGCCGGCGCACGTGGGCCTGGACGCCGCAGGAGCCTTCCACTTCCTCCGCCATGCGGCGCCGCTTCTGCAGTCGGCCGGGTTCGGCGTGCAACTGCCCGCGTGGGCCGGCCGCACCCGGCTCGGCCTGAAGCTCACCGCCCGGTCCCGCTCCGGGCCCGGCGCGGCCGCCGCCCAGGGGTTCGGGCTGGCGCAGCTCGTCGACTTCACGGCCGAGCTCGCCGTCGGCGACGAGACGATCAGCGAGGCGGAGCTGGCCGAGCTGGCCCGGCTGAAAGTGCCGCTGGTCCGGCTGCGGGGGCAGTGGGTCGAGCTGGACGCCCGGCAGCTCGGGGCGGCGCTGAAGGCGGTGGAGCGACGCGGGTCGGGGCAGATGACGGTCGGCGAGGTCATCCAGGAGGTGGTCCACGGAGGGGACGACGAGCTGCCGCTCGTCGAGGTGGACGCCGACGGACTGCTCGGCGATCTGCTGTCCGGCGAGGCCGACCGCCGTCTCGAGCCCGTCGCGACGCCGGCCGCCTTCCACGGCACGCTGCGGCCCTACCAGGAGCGCGGGCTGGCCTGGCTCGACTTCATGTCCCAAGTCGGACTCGGCGGCATCCTCGCGGACGACATGGGCTTGGGCAAAACGGCCCAGACGCTATCACTGCTCGCAAAGGAGCGGGAGTCGGGCGAGCGGGTGGGGGCGACGCTGCTGGTGTGCCCGATGTCGCTGCTGACGAACTGGCAGAAGGAGGCCACCCGTTTCGCGCCGTCGCTGGACGTCTATCTCCACCACGGGACCGGCCGCCTGCGCGGCGAGGAACTGGCCGGCCGGGTCGCCGGGGCCGACCTCGTCCTCACGACGTACGGCACGGCCCTGCGCGACCGCGACGCCCTCGCCGGGTTCACCTGGGCCAGGGTCGTCTGCGACGAGGCCCAGGCGATCAAGAACGCCGCGGCCAGGCAGGCCCAGGCGGTGCGCTCGCTCCCGGCGCGGACGAGGCTGGCGCTGACCGGCACTCCGGTGGAGAACCACCTGGCCGAGCTGTGGTCGATCATGGAGTTCTGCAACCCCGGCCTGCTCGGATCGGCCCGGGCCTTCCGCGACCGCTACCAGGAGCCGATCGAACGGCACGGCGACGAGACGGCGACCGCCGCACTCAAACGGGCCACCGGCCCCTTCGTCCTGCGGCGGCTCAAGACCGACAAGACGATCATCTCCGACCTGCCGGACAAGCTGGAGATGAAGGTCTGGTGCACGCTCACGCCGGAGCAGGCCAGCCTCTACCAGGCGGTGGTCGAGGACATGATCGGCAAGATCTCCGGCAGCGAGGGCATCGAGCGGCGCGGCAACGTCCTGGCCGCGATGGCCAAGCTCAAACAGGTCTGCAACCACCCGGCCCACCTGCTCAAGGACGGCTCCCGGCTGGCGGGCCGCTCCGGCAAGCTGGCCCGGCTGGAGGAGCTGGCCGAAGAGATCGTCAGCGAGGGCGACAAGGCGCTGGTGTTCACGCAGTACGCCGAGTTCGGCTCGATGTTGCAGCCCTACCTGGCGGCGCACCTCGACCGCCCGGTGCTGTGGCTGCACGGCGGCCTGCCGAAGAAGACCCGCGACGCGCTGGTGGAGCGGTTCCAGACCGAGGACGAACCCATGCTGTTCCTGCTGTCGCTCAAGGCCGCGGGGACCGGGCTCAACCTGACCGCCGCGAACCACGTGGTCCACGTGGACCGGTGGTGGAACCCGGCCGTGGAGGACCAGGCGACCGACCGGGCCTTCCGCATCGGGCAGACCAGGAACGTGCAGGTCAGGAAGTTCGTCTGCGCCGGGACGCTGGAGGAGCGGATCGACGAGATGATCGAGCGCAAGAAGGCCCTGGCCGAGAGCGTGGTGGGGACGGGCGAGGACTGGATCGCCGACCTGTCCACGGCGGAGCTGCGCGAGCTGTTCCGCCTGTCGCCCGAGGCGGTGAGCTGATGCCGGCCGGCAGGGACGGGTGGTTCGAGGCCGCGCGGCCCATCAGGGTCGAGGGCGGCATCAGGGCGCGCTCGAAGCGCGGGTCCATCGGCGAGCAGTGGTGGTCGCGGCGGTTCATCGACATCCTGGAGCGCGTCTGCGACCCGGGCAGGCTGAGCCGGGGCCGGGCGTACGCCCGGCGCGGCCAGGTGCTCGACCTCGACCTCGGTCCCGGGCTGGCCAAGGCCAGGGTGCAGGGGTCGCGCCCGGAGCCGTACGACGTGAGCGTGCGCATCACGGCGTACGGCGAGCCGGAGTGGGCGGGGCTGGTCGAGGCGCTGGCCGCGCAGGCCCTCCACCGGGCCAAGCTGCTCGCCGGGGAGATGCCGCCGGAGATCGAGGACGTGTTCGCCGGGTGCGGGCTGCCGCTGTTCCCCGGCGAGCACGGTCTGGACATGGCCTGCTCCTGTCCCGACTGGGGCTTTCCGTGCAAGCACCTGTCGGCGGTGCTGTACCTGCTGGCCGAGGCGTTCGACGACGACCCGTTCCGGGTGCTGGCCTGGCGGGGCATGGCCAGGGACGCCCTGCTCGACGCGCTGCGCCGGACCGCTGGCGATTCCGGGTCCGCGGCCGGGGGCAAGGCCGGGACCGCGACCGGGGGCGGGGCCGGGGCTGGAGCCGGAAGCGAGGCCGGGCCGCCGGGGCTTCCCGAAGTGGCCGACGTCCCGTTCGCCGAACGGCTCGGCGACTTCTACGAGCCGGGCGCCTCGGCGGCCCGCCTCGCCCCGCCGCCCGGCCCCGAAGGGCATCCCGACCTGCTGCTGCGCGCGCTGGACCCGCCGAAGGTCAAGGCCAGGCACATCCCGCTCCTCGACCTGCTGCGGCCGGCGTACCGGGCCTTCGCGACGGGGGAGAACGAGGAGGCCGAGGGAGGCGTCCCGTGATCTTCTGCCGTAGCGGCCGCGATGGGCCGCAGCGATCACGGAACACGACCCCGGCAGGGATCAGGTGTCCTCGAAGCTCTGCGGGACCATCACGCGGACGCCGTTCGGGATGGTCCTGAGCACGAGCGGGGTGCGCAGCCGCACCTCGCCGTCGATGTCGGCGGCCATGGGCGGGTCGGTCTCCAGCAGCATCTCCTGGCCGGTGACGAAGGGCCCGCCCGCGAGGCTGGTCCACCTGCCGGTGGTCGCCCGGACGAGCGTCTCCCCCAGCAGCCGCAGCCGCTTGCCCGAGCCGAGCTGGTAGGCCACCAGCTTGCGGTTGTCGATGCTGACGTCCCTGGCGATCTGCCACCCGCCGTGGAAGCGGCCGTTGGCGATGTTGAGCTGGTGGGTCAGCAGCTCGTGGCGTTTGCCGTCCACGGTGATGTAGGCGCGGAACGGCCGGTGCCCGGGCAGGATCGTGAGCGCGGTCAGCGGGTAGGCCGCCCGGCCGAGCATCCGCTTGACCCACGGCTTGACGGTGCCGGCCACCTCGACCGAGACGCCGAAGCTCGCGAGGTTGGCGAAGGGCCGGTCGCCGCACACGCCGAGGTCGATGTCGGCCACCTTGCCCTCGGTGAACACGCCGACCGCCCCGGGGAGGTCGAGCGGCAGCCCGAGGCTGCGGGCGAAGTTGTTGGTGGTGCCCAGCGGCAGCACGCCGAGGGCGACGTCGCGGCCGGCCACGTGCTTGACCGAGCTGCTCAGCGTGCCGTCGCCGCCGCCGACCACGAGCAGGTCGGGCTGCTGTTCGAGCGCGCGGGTGATGACGTCGCGCAGCCGGGACGGGTCGGTGACCGGGTGGACACCGGTGAGCCGGAAGTCCCGGTCCCGCAGCAGCCGCACCACCTCGGCATAGCGGCGGCGACCTCGCCGGGATTTCGTGTTCACGACGACGGCGGCCCGCCGCTCCCGGTGGATGGCAGCCGTGTGATCCGCCTTGCTCCGCACGCTCACATGCTAGGGGCCTGCGGGCGCGGGCGCGCATGAGAGTGCCCGGCGGCCGTCCGGGGGGCGGACGGCGGCCGGGCACGGAACCGCGTGGGGCTTTACCAGCCGGCGGCGGCTACTTCTTGGCGGGAGTGATCTGGACGAGCGCCCCCAGGTTGGCCGGCAGCGGGCTGATCAGCTTGACCTGCACGCCGAGCTGCTTGCCCTCGTCGCCGGGGTTTCCGGAGCCGAGAACGAGGCCGTCGCCGAGGTCGGTGCCGTACAGGTCCTTCGCCGGGGTGCCGTCCGCGTTGACGACCCTCGTCGTGTACGGCTGGTTGTCCTTGGACGGGACGACGGCCGAGGAGTCACGCTGGCGGAAGTAGAGCGTGCCGTCACGGACCTCCAGGCCGGGGTACCAGCCCTTGGCGTCCGTGAACGAGGTCACCGCGGCCTGCTTGCCGAACGAGGTGCAGTACTCCGTGAACGGCTCGCCCTCGATGCACTCCTTGAACGGGTAGGTGCCGACGAAGTTGAACGCCGCGTTGGACGACTGCGGGCGGGACGGGAGGTTCTTCAGAACCGTCGGGTCCTTCTCCGCCGCCGTGCCCGTACGGCGCAGCGGGTCGAAGTGCGAGTCCACGATGAGCAGCTCGCCCTTCGGGCCCACCGACGGCAGGTCGAACGTGCGGCCCGAGACGTCGTTGTTGGCCACGGCGGTGTCGCGGTACCAGACCAGCAGGCCGGGGGCGTTGTACTTGACCTTCTCGACCTTCCAGGCGCCGTCGCGCAGCCAGGTCGAGTCGTAGGCGTACTGCAGGCCCTTGTCGAACCCGTCGAAGTTGCGCCACTCGGCCAGGTAGTACTGCGCCGCCTGCTCCCGGCCGGAGTGGATGACCCAGCCGGCGCCGGTGCTGTCGGTGAACGTGCCCTTGGTGGCCGTCCAGCCGTTGGCGCCGCCCTCGACGTCGTCGGTCCAGACCGCGGTGGCGCCGTTGTTCAGCGAGAAGTCGTCGTTGAACCAGCCGCGCTGCATGGACGCCGCGTCCGTGGCGTAGCGCAGGCGGATCTGGACGGACTTGCCCGCGAACGGCGCGAGATCGACGTACAGGTGGTGCCAGCCGCCGCTCTCACCGGTGAGGCCGTACTTCTTGCCGCCGTAGTCCTTCAGGCGGCCGTTGGGGTCGGCGTAGTCGTCGCCGGTGCTGGCGAGGCTGCCGTCCTCGTTGTAGATCTTCTGCTCGGTCCAGGTGGCGCCGCCGTCGGCGGAGACCTCGAAGAAGCCGAAGTCCCAGTCGGCCTCGATGCCCCAGTCGCTCCACCACCAGAACTTCGCGTCCGGCCCGGCCGGGACGTCGACGGCCCTGCTCAGCTTGTTGTCGGCCCAGTTCTGGTCGCTGTTGGACCACCACAGGTTCGACCCGCTGTGCGGGGTGGACATGATGTTCAGCTTCTCCGGCAGGTTGATCCGGACGCCGTCCTCGGTGCCCTTCGGCGTGCGCGAGGTCTGGCCGACCGCCACGAGCTGGGTCTTGCCGCCCTGCTCGATGACCTTCGGGTTGGCCCAGCCGAGCACCCACTTGTCCCACAGGCCCATGTGCGTCGGCATGGACTGGAAGATCGGCCCGGAGTGCGAGCCGCTCGACATCAGGTCCCAGAAGTCGACGTCGGAGTCGCCGGCGCCGGTGGTGTCGTACAGGTCCGGCAGGCCGAGGTCGTGGCCGTACTCGTGGGCGAACACGCCCACGCCGGAGTCCTCGGGCTGGAGGATGTAGTTGGAGATCTTGATGCTGGTGCCCGGAACCGTGTAACCGCCGGCGACGTCGCTGGAGTGGGCCCACAGGGCCATCGTGCCCTCGTTGCCGCCGCCGCCCGACTTGTCCTCACCGGCGTGGATCAGCACGAGGTGGTCGACGACGCCGTCGGGCTCGTCGAAGTTGCCGTCGCCGTCGGCGTCGGAGACGTCCTCGACGTCGTAGTCCGCCCACGGGAAGTTCGGGTTCGACTTCACGAGCGCGTCGACCGCGTCGACCGCGAGCTGGGCGGCGCCGCGCGGGTTGTCCGGGTGACCGGTCATGTCCTGCGGGTAGGTGTGGCACTTGCCCGCGCCGTACCACGCCTCGGAATGCGGCACCTTCAGCCAGCCGACGGCCTCACCGGTGACGGTGTAGGCGCCCTTCGACATCTCCTCGTACATGTTCTTCATGGTGTAGCCGGAGATGTCGATGCCCTTCTTGCCGTCCCGGGGGTCCTTCAGGTCCGGTCGGACCCGGGTCGTGATCCCCGTCGAGCTGTAGAGCATGTTGTTGTAGTGGGCGGTGTTGAAGTCCGCCACCCACATCGAGTTGTTGTCCTTGCCCCCACCTGCGGCGGTCGCGGGGTTGGGGATCGTGTTGTGCAGCGGCCCGTTCAGCTTGGTGCCGGGCGGCTCGGTGATGCAGTCGTCGACGTCGTCGATCGTCCTCGGGTGCGACCAGCCCGAGAAGTCGTCGTTGGCCTGGTCGTTGAACTCGACCAGCAGCGTGAGCAGCTTGGCGGTGCGGGTCGTCTTCGCCTTCTTGTAGATGAAGTCGAAGGGGTTCTTCCCGGTTCTGATCGCCTGCTTCTCGTGCTTGGCCAGCACACGCGCCGCGACCGGGTTGCCGCTCGCGAACTTGTGGTCGACGGCCCGCGCCAGGGCGGCCGTCCGCCTGGCGCCCTTGGCGGGGACCTTCTCCTCGGTGGTGGTGAAGTCGCCCTGCACACGGGGCGGCGCGTAGTTGATGTAGTGGTCCTTGGCGGAGGGCTGATAGCCCGCCGTGGGCGCCGCAGCCGCACCGGCCGCAGCCAGACCTCCTGCCGCCAGCCCTAGCGCGGGCACGATCGCGGCGAGACGCCGGATTCTCTTGGACAACGAGATCCCTTCCCGTCCGGGTTCCCCGGACACCCATGCACGGCGCGCCGGGATGAGCGCGCATGCGGGACCTTAAACGAGCGGGTAAAGGGAGGGTAAAGAGCCAGCCGGTATGGTTGTCAAAATGTGATCTGTACCGAAAACCGTTAATAATTCCGGATGAGACCCGATACCGAACCGTGCCGTAAAGTCCAGACGTGAACGAGATGACCTCCGCGCTCGCCGCGGCGCTGCCGGACGGGCGTGTTCTCACCGATCCCGACGTCACCGGCTCGTACGCCGGGGACCGCACCTTCGTGCCGCCGGGCAGGCCGCTCGGAGTGGTCCTGGCGGAGTCGCGCGACGACGTCGTCGCCACGATGCGCTGGGCGAGCGAGCACCGCGTGCCGGTGGTCCCGCGCGGCGCGGGCACCGGGCTCGCCGGCGGGGCGACCGCCGTCGACGGGTGCGTCGTCCTGTCGCTCGCGCGGATGACCGCGATCCGCGAGCTGTCGCCGCAGGACGAGATCGCGGTCGTGGAGCCCGGCGTCATCACCGCCGACCTCGACCGGGCGGCCCGCGAGCACGGCCTGATGTACGCCCCCGACCCCTCGTCGTACGAGATCTCGACCATCGGCGGCAACCTGGCGACGAACGCGGGCGGCCTGCGGTGCGTGAAGTACGGCGTGACCCGCGACTCCACGCTCGGGCTCGAGGTCGTGCTGGCCGACGGCCGCGTGCTCAGCACCGGCCGCCGCACGATGAAGGGCGTGACCGGCTACGACCTGACCGGCCTGTTCGTGGGGTCGGAGGGGACGCTCGGCGTGATCACCGCCGCGACGCTGCGGCTACGGCGAGCGCCCCGCGAGACGGCCACGGTCGCCGCCGAGTTCACCTCGCTGCGCGACGCCGCCGCGGCCGTGGCGGCGATCGTCGCCGCGGGCTGCCAGCCGTCGCTGCTCGAACTGATGGACCGCACGACCCTGCAGGCCATTGACGACTGGAAGAACATCGGGCTCGAGCCGTCCACCAGGGCGATGCTCATCGCCCAGGCCGAGGGCCCGCCGGACGAGATGGCGGCCCGGATGGCGGACCTGTGCGCGGCCGCCTCGTTCGTCGCGGTCTCGTCCACCCCGGAGGAGGCGGCCGAGCTCATCGGCATCAGGCGCCTGGCCTACCAGGCCAAGGAGCGGCTGGGCCAGTGCCTGGTGGAGGACGTGTGCGTGCCCCGCTCGGCGCTCCCCGAGATGATCACCACGATCGAGGAGGTCGCGGCCCGGCACAACGTGATGATCGCGACGGTCGCGCACGCGGGGGACGGCAACGTCCACCCGGTGTTCGTGTTCGACCGCGGCCTGACCGAGCCGCCGGCGGAGGTCTGGGCCGCGGCCGACGAGGTCTTCCGCGCCGCGCTCGATCTCGGCGGGACGCTGACCGGCGAGCACGGCGTCGGCCTGCTGAAGAAGCGCTGGCTCGAACTGGAGACCGGTCCGGTGGCCGCCGAACTTCACCAGGGCATCAAGCAGGTGTTCGATCCACTGAACATCCTCAACCCCGGTAAAGCCATCTGACCGCTGGTAGCGTTTGCCTCCATTGTGAGGTTGTAGGGGTAATCGGGGGCGATAGTGGCGTTAGAGGCTGGTGATCCGGCACGCCTGGGCCCGTTCACTCTTGTCGACCGGATCGGCGAGGGCGGCCAGGGGGTCGTCTTCCTCGGCCGGGGCCCGGCGGGCGAGCAGGTCGCGGTCAAGTTGCTGCACACCCGGCTGACGGCCGATCCGGAGGCTCGGGAGCGGTTCCTGCGCGAGGTCGCGCTCGCGCAGCGGGTGGCGCCGTTCTGCACGGCCCCCGTCCTGTACGCCGACCTCGCGGGCAACCAGCCGTTCATCGTCAGCGAGTTCGTGTCCGGGCCGTCGCTGCGGCAGCTCGTGGACCGCGAGGGACCGCGCCGGGGCGCCGCGCTCGAACGGCTCGCCATCAGCACGGCGACGGCCCTGGCCGCCATCCACCGCGCGGGGATCACCCATCGCGACTTCAAGCCGGCCAACGTCCTGATGGGCCCGGAGGGCCCGGTCGTCATCGACTTCGGCGTGGCCAGGGCGCCCGACTCGCCGCAGGCCACCGCGACCGGCGCGTCCATCGGCACGCCCGCCTACCTGGCTCCCGAGGTGCTGTCGGGCGGCACTGCGGGCGCCGCGGCCGACATGTTCGCCTGGGGCGTCACAATGGTGTTCGCCGCCACCGGCAAGCCCGCCTTCGGCGCGGACACGATCCCCTCGGTCATCACCCGGATCCTGCACGCGCAGCCCGACCTGGGCGATCTCGCGATGCCCCTGCGGGACATCGTCGCCGCCTGCCTGTCGAAGGACCCCGCCCTGCGCCCCTCGGCCGAGGACGTCGTCGCGCGGCTCACCGGACAACCCACCGCGCCCGTACGGCCCGCCGCCGCGCCGCCCCCACCCCAGGCGGCGGCGCCGGGGCCCCAGGCACCGGGATCGCACGGCCCGCAGCCACCCGGCCCGCAGGCACCCGCAGGAGGACCGCACGGCCCCGCACCGGCGCCGGGACCTCACGCACCGGGACCCCAGGCACCGGGATCGCACGTGCCCCCGTCCGGGCCGGGAGGTGCGGGGGCGCCGGTCCCGCCCGTACCGCGCCGGTCCGGCGCCGGCGGGACGAGGCCGCGGCGGCCGGTGCTGACATGGGCGGTGGCCGGGGTCGGCGTGTCGGCCCTCGCGGCGGCGGCCTTCCTCGTGCCGACGTTGGTCTCCGCCCGGCAGATCTCCTCCGAGGACGCCCTCGGCCCCGCCGCGTCACCCGCGGTGACGCCGTCCCAGGACGTGGAGATGCCCATCCCGCAGCCGTCCGAGCTGGTCACTCCCACCGGGCGCAAACCCGGCAAGCCCTCGCCGAGCCCTTCGGCACGACGACTCCAGCCGAGCGCGAAACCGGCCGTCTCCCCCACGCGCACCCGCCCGGCGCAGCCGTCGCCTTCCAAGGGGCCGGCCCAGGCCAAGCCCACCGCCGCCGCCAAGCCCACCGTCAAGCCCACCGGTGCCGCCGGGCTCACTCCTCCGCCCGCGAAGGCCACCCCCGCGCCGACCAAGGCGACCCCGGCGCCGACGAAGACCACCACTGCGCCCAAACCCAGCGCGACGGCCAAGGCCACCCCGACGAAGACCGCGGCGCCCAAGCTGAACACCTACACCGCCAAGGGCGTGTGCGGCAGTGGATACGGCGTCGTCGACTCGCACTCCTACGGCCAGGCGACGACGTACCTGCTCTACAACGCCTCGAACGGCTACAACTGCGTGATCACCTTGTCGAAGTACGTCATGTCGAGCAAGATCAAGATGAGCGCGGTGCTGAAGGTCCAGAACGGGTCGTCGAAGACCGACTCCGGCAGCTACACGGTCTACGCCGGGCCGATCCGGCTGCCCGCCAAGGGCAAGTGCGTGATCTGGGGCGGCGGCTACGGCACCGCCGCCTGGAGCAGTTCATGGTCGCACTGTGGCTGACGACGGTGGCTGACGACGGTGGCTGACGACGGCGGCTGACGACGGCGGCTGACGACGGCGGTTGATCGACGAACGGCCGAATCACGAGCGGCCGGGACGGCGAAGGCCGGGCCCGGCTCGTTGACGCGGCGGCGGCTCATCAGGAGGATCATCACGTGACAGAACTGGGTTCGGTGATGGCATGACGGTGCTCGTGAGCCGGCTGGACGCCTCCAGCGGCGAGTACGGCGCGCGGCGCGAGGCCATGCTGGCGAAGCTCGCCGAGCTCGAGGCCGAGCACGCCAAGGCCGTCGCCGGAGGCGGGCCGAAGTACGTCGAGCGGCACCGGGAGCGCGGCAAGCTGCTGCCCCGCGAGCGGATCGAACTGCTCGTCGACCCCGACTCGCCGTTCCTGGAGCTGTCCCCGCTGGCGGCCTGGGGCACCGAATATCCCGTCGGCGCGAGCGTCGTGACCGGCATCGGGGTCGTCGAGGGCGTCGAGTGCGTCGTCACGGCCAGCGACCCGACCGTCCGCGGCGGCGCGTCCAACCCCTGGACGCTGCGCAAGACGCTGCGCGCCGCCGAGATCGCGCTGCGCAACCGCATGCCGTACGTGAACCTGGTGGAGTCGGGCGGCGCCGACCTGCCCTCGCAGAAGGACATCTTCATCCCCGGCGGCCAGGTGTTCCGCGACCTGACCCGGCTGTCGGCCGCCGGCGTCCCGACGATCGCGCTGGTCTTCGGCAACGCCACCGCGGGCGGCGCGTACGTGCCGGGCCTGAGCGACCACGTCGTGATGGTGCGGGAGCGCGCCAAGGTGTTCCTCGGCGGCCCGCCCCTGGTGAGGATGGCGACCGGCGAGGAGTCCGACGACGAGTCGCTGGGCGGGGCGGAGATGCACGCGCGGGCCTCCGGACTGGCCGATCACCTCGCCGCCGACGAGTACGACGCGCTGCGGATCGGCCGCCGCATCGTGCGGCGGCTCAACTGGCGCAAGGCGGGGAACGTTCCGGCGGCCGGCTACGCGGCCCCGCTGTACGACGAGGACGAGCTGCTGGGCATCGTGCCGGAGGACCTGAAGGTCCCCTTCGACCCGCGCGAGGTCCTGGCCCGGGTGGTGGACGGCAGCGACTTCGACGAGTTCAAGCCGCTCTACGGGCCGAGCCTGGTCACCGGATGGGCGAGCGTCCACGGCCATCCGGTCGGGGTCCTCGCCAACGCCCGGGGTGTGCTCTTCGGGGAGGAGTCCCAGAAGGCCGCCCAGTTCATCCAGCTCGCGAACCAGTCGCGTACGCCGCTCGTCTTCCTGCAGAACACCACGGGGTACATGGTCGGCAGGGAGTACGAGCAGAGCGGCATCATCAAGCACGGCGCACTGATGATCAACGCGGTGGCCAACTCGACCGTGCCGCACATCACGATCGTCATGGGGGCCTCCTACGGGGCGGGCAACTACGGCATGTGCGGGCGGGCCTACGACCCCCGCTTCCTGTTCAGCTGGCCGAGCGCGAAATCGGCCGTCATGGGGCCGGCCCAGCTCGCGGGTGTGATGTCGATCGTGGGACGGGCCGCCGCGCAGGCGCGGGGGCAGGCCTACGACGAGGAGGCCGACGCGGCGATGCGCGCGGCGGTCGAGGCGCAGATCGAGTCGGAGTCGGCGGCGTTCTTCCTGTCCGGGCGGCTGTACGACGACGGGGTCATCGACCCCCGCGACACCCGTACGGTGCTCGGGTTGTGCCTGTCGGCGGTCGCGGGGGCGCCCGACGCAGGCCGGGCCGGCTACGGCGTCTTCCGGATGTGAACGGCATGCGCATCGACACCGTTCTCACCGGCACCGGGCTCATGCGGATCGGCGGGGGTGAAGGGTCATGATCGGGCGGCTGCTGGTCGCGAACCGCGGGGAGATCGCCCGGCGGGTCTTCCGCACCTGCCGGGAACTGGGCATCGAGACCGTCGCCGTCTTCACCGACGCCGACGCGTCCGCCCCGCACGTCGCCGAGGCGGACCGGGCCGTACGGCTGGGCGGCCCGTCGGCGTACCTCGACCCGGAGCGCGTCGTCGAGGCGGCCCGCAGGGCGGGAGCCGACGCGGTCCACCCCGGGTACGGCTTCCTGTCGGAGAACGCCGGCTTCGCCCGTGCCGTGCTGGACGCCGGGCTGACCTGGATCGGCCCCTCCCCCGAGGCCGTCGCCGCGATGGGCAAGAAGATCGAGGCCAAGGCGCTGATGGCGGAGGCCGGCGTGCCGGTCCTGCCGACCATCCCGCTGTCCCCGGACGGCCCGGTGGAGATAGCGGCTCCCGTGCTGGTCAAGGCGTCGGCGGGCGGCGGCGGGCGCGGCATGCGGGTGGTGCGTGACCCGGCCGACCTGGCCGGGGCCGTCGAGTCTGCCCGGCGGGAGGCGCTGTCGGCGTTCGGCGACGGGACGCTGTTCGCCGAGCCCCTGGTGGAAGGCGCCCGCCACATCGAGGTGCAGATCCTCGCCGACGCCCACGGCACGGTCTGGGCGCTCGGCGAGCGCGAGTGCTCGATCCAGCGCCGCCATCAGAAGGTGATCGAGGAGGCCCCCTCCCCCGCGGTCGGTCCCGAGCTGCGGCGCGAACTGAGCGAGGCGGCGATCCGGGCCGCCCGCGCGATCGGCTACCGGGGCGCGGGCACGGTCGAGTTCCTGCTGTCGGACGAGGGGTTCTTCTTCCTGGAAATGAACACCCGCCTTCAGGTGGAGCACCCGGTCACCGAATGCGTCTACGGAGTCGACCTGGTCCGGCTGCAGATCGAGGTGGCCGAGGGCGCCCACCTCGCCGCGCTGCCGCCGAGCCCGGTCGGGCACGCCATCGAGGCCCGGCTGTACGCGGAGGACTCCGAGGGCCGCCCGCGGAGCGGCGTGCTGCACCGCTTCGAGATCCCCGGCGTGGACGGCGAGTTCGGTCTCGGGGCGCGGCTGCGGCTCGACTCCGGGGTGGTCTCCGGCACCGAGGTGGGCGTCCACTACGACCCGATGCTGGCCAAGGTCGTCTCGTACGGCCGGGACCGGGCGGAGGCGGCCCGGCGGCTGGCGAACACGCTCGCCCGCGCGCGGATCCACGGGCCGGCGACCAACCGCGACCTGCTCGTGGGAGTGCTGCGGCACCCGGACTTCCTGTCCGGGGCGCTCGACACCGGTTTTCTCGAGCGGCACCCCGTCCCGGCGTCGCTCGCCGGTCCCGAGGCCGTAAGGCTGTCCGCGCTCGCGGCGGCGCTCGCCGGGGCGGAGGCGGGCCGCGCGGCCGCCCGGCGTGACGGGGTGCTGGGCGGGCTGCCGAGCGGCTGGCGCAACGTCCCCTCCCAGCCGCAACGCACCGCGTTCGGCACCGAGGACGGCGGACGCCTGGAGATCGCCTACCGGCTGACCAGGGACGGGCTGCGGGCCGAGGGCTTCGAGGACGTCACGCTGGTGGCGGCGGACCCGGGACGGGTGGTGCTGGAGACGGCGGGCCTGCGGCACACCTTCGAGGTGGCCGCCTACCCGGATGTGGTGCATGTCGATTCGGCGCTGGGGCCGGTCCGGCTCGCCCCGGTCGAGCGGCTGCCCGAACCGGCCGCGCATGTCACGCCGGGGGCACTGCCCGCCCCGATGCCGGGTACGGTCCTGCGTGTCGAGGTCAAGCCCGGCGACGTGGTCGAGGCCGGGCAGCCGGTGGTCGTGCTGGAGGCGATGAAGATGGAGCATCTGGTCGTGTCCCCCGCCTCGGGCACGGTGACGGCCCTGCACGTGACGCCGGGCGCGCAGATCGAGGCGGGCGTGCCGCTCGCCGTGATCGAGCCGTCGGCCCCGGGGGAACCCGGCGGCGGCCCGCACCTGGAAGAGCCGGGCGCGCGGCGCGGCCCGGACATCGGCCCGGACAACGGCCCGGACAACGGCACTGAGAACCGCCCTGAGCACGACACGATCGGCACGGCGACCGGCACGGCGACCGGTGCGGCGGACGACCAGGGCCCGGGCGCGGGCGGCGGCGCGGAGACCGGCTCCCCCGCAGGCCCTGCAGCCGACCTCCCGCCGCCCCCGGAACCGGGCCTCCCCCCCACCCCGGAAGCGGGCCTTCCGTCGAGCCCGGAAACGGGCCTTCCGTCGAGCCCGGAGACTGACCTTCCGTCGCCCCCGGAGGCCGGCTCTGCGGCGGCCTCGGAGGCGATGCCTGCGGCGGCCCCGGAGGCGGCCCCTCCCGGGAGCATGGAGACGGGCGCGCGGGGCACGGACACCGGTGCGAATCCGGGCAGGGAGGCGGCGCAGCCATGAGCGAACCGCAGGAGGTCCTGGTACGCCGGGAGCAGGCGGGCGGCGTGGCCACGATCACGCTCGACTCGCCGCACAACCGCAACGCCCTGTCGTCCCGCCTGCTGCGGCAACTCGACGACGCCCTGTCCTGGGCGCTGGCCGACCCCGCCGTGCGGGTGATCGTGCTGACGGGCGCAGGACCGGTGTTCTGCGCCGGCGCCGACCTGAAGGAGCAGCGCGGCGGAGGGGCGCCGGTCACCGCGTCGTTCCCCGACATCATGCTGCGGATCTGGGAGAGCCCGAAGCCGGTCGTGTGCCGCCTGAACGGCACGGCCCGGGCGGGCGGCCTCGGCCTGGTGGCGGCATGTGACTTCGCCATCGCCCCGGCGACCGCGTCGTTCGCCTTCACCGAGGTGCGGCTCGGGGTGGTCCCCGCCATGATCGCGGTCACCTGCCTGCGCCGTCTGGACCCCCGGGCCGCGGCCGAATACCTCCTCACCGGCGAGGTCTTCGGGGCCGCGCGCGCCGTGGAGATCGGCCTGCTGACACGGGCCGTCCCGGAGGAGGACCTGGACGCGACCGTCGCGCACTACACCGGCATGCTGCTGCGCGGCGGCCCCGAGGCACTGGCGATAACCAAGCGGCTCGTGCGGGAGGTGCCGCTGCTGCCGGTCGAGGAGGGGTTCCGCGCGATGGCCGCACTGTCGGCGGAGCGCTTCACCTCCGCGGAGGGGCAGGAGGGCATCCGGGCGTTCGCGGAGAAACGGCCCGCGGCCTGGGTTCCGTCGGAGGTCACGGCCGGAGACGCCGGGCGATGACGGCGGAGGCCGGGCGGCCGGGACCGATGCGGGTCGCGAACTGCGGCGGTTTCTACGGCGACCGGCTGTCGGCCGCCCGGGAGATGGTCGAGGGCGGGCCGATCGACGTGCTCACCGGCGACTGGCTGGCCGAGCTCACCATGTCGATCCTCGCCGGCAACCGGCTGAAGGGCCGCCCCGGCTACGCCCGCACCTTCCTCACGCAGATGGAGCAGGTTCTCGGCACCTGTCTCGACCGGGGGATCAGGGTCGTCGCCAACGCGGGCGGCCTCGACCCCGCCGGCTGCGCGGAGGCGGTGTCGGCCCTGGCCGACCGGCTCGGGCTGCGCGCGGCCGTCGCCCACGTCACCGGCGACGACCTCATGCCGCTCGCCGCGCCGCCGGTCCACGCGGACACCGGCGAGACCCTGCGGGCCACTCCGCTGACCGCCAACGCCTATCTGGGCGGCCGGCCGATCGCGGTGGCGCTGGAGCACGGCGCGGACGTCGTCGTCACCGGGCGGGTCACCGACGCAGCCCTGGTCACCGGGCCCGGCATGTGGTGGTTCGGCTGGGACCCCGGCGACCTCGACCCGCTGGCCGGTTCCGTCGTCGCCGGGCACGTGATCGAGTGCGGCTGTCAGGCGACCGGCGGCAACTACGCCTTCTTCGAGGAGGTGCCCGACCTCGCCCGCTGCGGTTTCCCCATCGCGGAGTTGTACGCCGACGGGTCGAGCGTGATCACGAAGCACCCGGGCACCGGCGGGCTGGTCTCGATCGGGACCGTGACCGCGCAGCTGCTCTACGAGATCGCCTCGCCGCGCTATCTAGGGCCGGACGTGACCGCCCGGTTCGACACCATCCGGCTGGAGCAGGAGGGGCCCGACCGGGTCAGGATCACGGGCGTGCGCGGCGAACCCCCGCCGGACACCCTGAAGATCGCCGTCACCTACCTGGGCGGCCACCGCAACACGATGACGCTCGTGCTCACCGGCCTCGACCTCGCCGCCAAGGCCCGGATTGCGCAGGAGGCGATCTGGGCCCGCGTCCCGCGCGAGTCGTTCGAACAGGTCCACGTGGAACTGACCCCCCTCGGCGCGGGTGACGGCCCCGGCACCCCGAGCGGCCCCGAAGCGGGCGGCGCCGGCACAGGCGGCGTGGGCACGGCCGGGACGGCGCTGCTGCGGATCACGGTCATGGACCCCGATCCGCGCACGGCCGGGCGGGCGTTCTCCTCCGCGGTGGTGGAGACCGGCCTGGCGAGCTACCCCGGCTTCTACGGCCTGACGCCGCCCGGCGACGCCTCTCCCTACGGCGTCTACTGGCCCTCGTCGATCGAGGCTCGGGCCGTGCTCCCCGTGGTGACCGTGGACGGGCTCCGCGTCGAGGTGCCGTACGCTCCGCCCGGTCCGGTGCTGGGCGAGCAGGCGGGAGGACCGCCCGGCGACGCCGTCGTGCCGCCGTACGCCGGGGATCTGTCGGCCGGGGTGGTCAGGCCGCTCGGCCTGGTCGCCGGCGCCCGCTCGGGCGACAAGGGCGGCGACGCCAACCTCGGCGTCTGGGTGCGCGACCCCGCCCGATACCCGTGGCTCGCGGCGTTCCTGACCGTGGACCGGCTCAGGGAACTGCTGCCGGAGGTCGGCGGCCTGCCGATCGACCGGTTCGCGCTGCCGAACCTGCACGCGCTGAACTTCGTCGTCCACGGGCTGCTGGGCAGAGGCGTGGCCGCCAGCCCGCTTCTCGATGCCCAGGCCAAGGCGCTCGGTGAGCGTCTTCGCGCCGTGTGCGTGCCCATCCCATCGTGACTAGGATTGCCCGCGATTGCCGCGAATCGGGAGAAAAGGACATGCGTTTGCGCTTTCTCGGCTCCACGTCCGAGGCGGGGGCCTGCCCCTCCCTCTACGAGACCGACCGCGGCACGATCGTCGTACAGGGCCTGGAGGTCGTGGACCGTGAGGCCCGCGCCGACCTGCGCCACGTGCTCGACGGGGAGACCGCGGTCGAGGTGCCGAGGGAACTGCTCGTCGAGATCGCCCGGCGGGTCCTGTCCGATCACGATTGAGGGCCGCCGTCTGGCATGATCCGGCGCGCCGGGTCTACCTTGGACCGCACCACGGCCGGAGGTGGAAGTGAGCGGTTTCCATCAGGCCCGCATGGACCTGGGAGCCCAGCTACGCCAGTTGCGGGAGAACGCCCGGCTGTCCGGGAAGGACCTCGCCGAGCGGCTGCGCTGGCAGCCGTCGAAGGTCTCGCGCATCGAGAACGCGCGCCAGACCGCCACCGAGGACGACGTGACCGCCTGGGGGAAGGCGGTGGACGCCGACCCGCATGTGATCGACGACCTGATCCGGCAGGCGGCCGGCCTGCTCGAGCGGCACGACTCCTGGCGGCAACGGCACAGGAACGGCCTCGCCGCGCTTCAGGAGGACATCCGCGAGCTGGAGACGCGCACCCGGCTGTTCCGGGCGTTCGAGCCGGGCGTGGTGATCGGCCTGCTGCAGACCACCGAATACGCCAGGCACATCTTCGGCAAGGTCAGGCGGGTGCACGAGCCTGCCGACGACGTGGACGACGCGATCCGGGTCCGCATGCGCCGCCAGGAGATCCTGTACGACCCGGCGCGGCGGTTCCGGTTCGTCATGCCGGAGGCGGTGCTGCGTTACCGGCTCGCGCCCCCCGACGTGATGCGCGGCCAGCTCGACCGGCTGATCGCGGTGACCACGCTGCCCAACGTGGAGTTCGGGCTGCTGCCGTTCGAGGCGCAGTTGCCGTCCGCCCTGATGAACTCGTTCTGGCTCTACGACGACTGCCTGGTCGGGGTGGCGACCAGGACCAGGGACCTGCTGCTGCGCGACGCCGCGGACGTCGCCTTCTACGCCCAGGCGTTCGAGGAGTTCTGCGAGGTCGCGGCCTTCCGCGACGACGCGAGAGCGCTGATCGTGCGCGCCCTCGACGACTACGCCCGGCCGCGCTGACAAAGCGCGCTGACCAAGCGCGGCCGAGTATTACGACAACCCACCACGCCGACCCATCGCGGCCGAGTATCGCGCCGACGAACCACGCGACCCACCGCACCGACCTGTCGCTCCGAGCCATCGCCGCCGGCCATTCCGCCGTGCATTGCGCCGGCCCATCATGCGGCCCACCGCGCCGAGGCCGCGCCGCCGGGGCACGCGCCGTACCCCGGCTCGCCCCGCCCGTCAGGTCACTTACCGAGGGCGGTCTGCAGGTCCATGACGTGGTCCTGCGTCTGCTGCAGCAGCGGGCGCAGCGCCTCGGCCACGTCGCTCAGGCCGAGCTCCTGGGCCTGCTCCACGCGCTCGCGGTAGCGGCGAAGCTGCTCCTGCTCCAACTCGAGATCGAGCCGGAGCGCGTCCGCGCCGTCGGTCGCCACCGGCACTTCGGGGACGCGGACGCTCGGCACGCCGCCGAGGAAGTCGATCTGCTCGGCCAGCGTGCTGGCGTGGTTGAGTTCCTGGCCGAGGTGCTCCTTGAGCTCCTCGATGATCGACAGGTACTCCGCGCCCTTGATGGTGGCCGCGTGCTGCACGTACTGCACGATCGAGCGGTACTCGCTCTCCAGATCCTCGTTCAGCAGGGCGATGAAGCCCTCCGTGTCCATGGGAATCCTTTCGTCGCTCCAAAGGCCCATCACGTACCCGCTGAGGAGGCGGCCGAACGCCGTCAGCCCAGCTTGTAGAGCACCGAGCCGCCGCCGACCGTGCCACCGTCCGTGCCACCGTCCGTGCCGCCACCAGTGCCGCCACCAGTGCCGCCACCAGTGCCGGCGTCCGTGCCCCCGTACTCCGCGGCCTCGACCCGTGTGCCGTGCGCCTTCACCCACTCGGTGACGTCCGCGCTCGCCCCGCGCGAGGGTCCGAAAGCGCCCTCGCCGAGGAGGATGTACCGCAACCTGCCTTCGGACACGTACCGCTGCAGCTTCTCCACCGTCATCGCCGGGTCGGAGCCGGTGAACCCGCCCATCGCGATGACCGGCTCGCCCGTGGACAGGATGAGCGACGACGCGCTCTGCGCGCTGTCCACCGCCACCAGCCAGGTGGCGCTCCCCTTGTTCCGCTTCAGGTACGCCGCCATCGCCGCGTCCACCCGGCCGCCGGGCCCGCCCGTGCCCCGTCCGCCCTGCCGGTCGCCGTCCTGTGCGTTCCCGTCCTGTGCGTTCCCGTCCTGTGCGTTTCCGTCCTGTGCGTTCCCGCCGGGCGGGATCATGCCGCCGGGCCCGTCCGGCCCGCCGGGGCCATCGAAGGCACCGAAGCCACCGCGGCCGGACGGTCCTCCCCTACCCTGAGACGGCCCCGCCGTGGGGTTGGTGCCGTTCACCGCCGAGCCCAGCGGCGTCAGCGCGTACGCCGCCGGACCGGCCAGCCCGGCCGTGACCGCCGCGGCCAGCGCCGCCGCCGTCACCCGCGCGGCCGTCCGGCCCTCACGCCCTGCCGGAGCGCCGCGCTCCGGTGCCGTGGAGGCGCGCGCCGTAACCGCCAGGGCGAGCGCCGCGACGGCGGTCGCGCCCGCCACCGCCCAGGCGAGCCACGGTACGAAATCGGGCGTACGGCGTAGCACGACGAACGACCAGCCCCCGGTCACGGCGACCGCGGCGGCCAGGACCAGCCGCCAGGCGGCCGAGACGCGGGCCGCCCGCCACATCAGCACGCCGCCGATGCCGCTCAGCGCGGCGATCGCGGGGGCCATCGCGGTGGAGTAGTACGGGTGGAAGGTCCCGCTGGAGAAGCTGAACACGGCGTAGTGCACGACCAGCCAGCCACCCCACACCAGCAGCGACGCGCGGACTGCGTTCCCGGCCGTTCCCTGCGCCGGCTCGGGGCCCGGCCTCGCGGCCAGGACGAGGCCGCAGACCAGGGCCACTGCGGCGAACGGGAGCAGCCAGGAGATCTGCCCGGCCATGACGTCGTTGAACAGCCTGCCCGCGCCGGACGCGCCGCCGAAGCCGCCACCCCCGCCACCACCACCGAAGCCGCCGCCAATGCCGCCGCCAATGCCGTCGCCAATGCCGTCGAACGCGCGCGTCACGCCTTCCGCGGCGTCGGCGGGCAGTCGGCCCGGGCCGCCGCCGTTGCCCGCGCCGCCGAAGATCCGGCCGAGGCCGTTGTACCCGATCACCAGGTCCCGGACGGTGTCGTCCGTGCTGCCGCCGATGTACGGCCGCGAGGACGCGGGCCACCGGTCGACCACGATCATCCACCACGCGCTGGTGACGACGAGGACCGCCCCGGCGGCCGCCAGGCGCCCGAACCGGCGTACGACCGTCCCCGGCGCGGCGTGGAGATAGGTCAGCGCGAACGCCGGCAGCACGAGGTACGCCTGGAGCATCTTGGTGTTGAAGGCGAGGCCCACCAGCGCGGCGGTGACCAGCAGCGTGCGCAGGCGCCCGGTGCGGATCGCCTCCAGGCAGAACCATCCGGCCGCCACCAGCAGCAGCACCAGGACGGTGTCCGGGTTGTTGTCCCTGTCGATGGCCACGGTGATCGGGGTCAGCGTCATGACGAGCGCGGCCGGCAGGGCCGCCGCGCCGGCCGCGCGTGCACCGAGCCCGAGCAGCGCCCGCCGTACGGCGGAGTGGACCAGGGCGACCGACCCGACCCCCGCCGCCGCCTGCGGCAGCAGCATGCTCCAGGTGCCGAAGCCGAAGATCCGGGCCGACAGCCCCATCACCCACAGCGCGAAGGGCGGCTTGTCGACCGTGATGTACGACCCGGCGTCCAGCGCGCCGAAGAAGAACGCCTTCCAGCTCTTCGTGCCGGAGTAGATCGCGGCGGCGTAGTAGTCGTTGGCGTACCCGTTGCGGCCGAGCGCCCAGGTGTGGAGCACCGCCGCGAGCGCGAGGACGGCCCACTTCCCCCAGCGCAGAAGCGGCGTCACGCGGTCCGCCGGGGCCCGGTGGCCGATCGGGGTCGCGGGAGCGAGGACGGTCACCGGACGTCCTTCCGGGGTGCGAAGACCCAGGATCGCAGGAGCAGGAAGCGCAGCAGGGTGGCGAGGCCGTTGGCCACGATGACGGCGGCGAGCTCGGCCGCCCGCGACGCGCCGCCGGGCAGCGCGGCCAAACCCCCGCTGGTCAGCGCGAGACCCGCGACGAAGGCGACGAGCCCGCCGAGGTGATGCCTCAGGGCGCCCGCCCGGCCGCGTACGCCGAAGGTGAAGCGGCGGTTGGCCGCGGTGTTGGCGACGGCCGTGACGAACAACGCGATCGCGTTGGCCGCCACGGGGTGCAGCACCGAGCGCAGCGTCCAGAACAGCGCCAGGTGCGCCGGCGTGCTGATCGCCCCGATCACGGCGAACGCCGGGATCTGCGTGCGCACCGACGTCCGGGAGGGCGGCGCGGCCGGGGCCGCGAGACTGCCCCGGGCGACCCGCCACATGCCCTTCAGGTCGTCGACCGCCGTCCTGACGATGTCCACCCTGCTGTCGGGGTCGTCCACCCAGTCGACCGGCACCTCGTGGATGCGCAGCCCGTGCTGCTCGGCCAGCAGCAGCAACTCGGTGTCGAAGAACCACGCCTCGTCCCGCACGGCGGGCAGCAGGACCTGTACGACCTCGGTGCGGGCCGCCTTGAACCCGCACTGCGCGTCGGAGAAGCGCGCCCCCATGAGCGAGCGCAGCAGCAGGTTGTAGGACCTGGAGATGACCTCGCGCTTCGGCCCGCGCACCACGGTGGACCACGGGGACAGGCGCGTCCCGATCGCCAGGTCGCTGTGGCCGGTCATCAGCGGCGCGACCAGCGGGAGGAACGCGTCCAGGCCGGTCGACAGGTCCACGTCCATGTAGCCGACCACGTCGGCGTCGCTGGCCTCCCACACCCGCCGCAGCGCCCGGCCGCGGCCCTTCTGGTCGAGGTGGACGGCACGCACTCCCGGCAGCTCCCGGGCCAGCCGCAGGGCGACCGTCCAGGTGCCGTCCGTGCTCGCGTTGTCGGCGATCGTCACGCGGAAGCCGTACGGGAAGTCGCCGCTCAGGTAGGCGTGCAGCCGCCGCACGCTCGCGGCCAGCACGCGTTCCTCGTTGTGAACGGGAACGACCACCTCGACCAGGCGGGTCCTGCGGGACGCGCCCGCCACCGGCCCGGAAACCATCGTCATGCTCATGCGCCCACGCTCGCGAGCGGGGATGGGACGGCTCTGAGGCGTTCATTAACCCCGGATGAGAACGGCCCGGGAGGCTCCGGTCAGACGATCGGAGGGCGGCCCGCGAGGGTGAGCCGTGCCACGGTGGTCCAGGACATGGGGCCGCGCTGCCCGTGCCCGCCCTTCAGTCCCTCGCGCAGCCCGCGGAACCAGACGGCGAGATGCGCGCGGGAGCGGATCCGGGCGACGCTGACCACGGTCCAGACGGCCAGGTAGACGGGGATGAGCGGGGCCGGCAGCCGGCGATAGGCCACCCACACCCTGTTGCGCGCGACGAGGCGGTAGTAGGGGGCGTGCCGCGCGGGGTCGGTGGCGGGGTGGTGGACCACGACGTCCGGCGCGTAGTGGCCGGTGCGCCCGAGGTCCCACAGCCGCCAGCTCAGGTCGACGCCCTCGTGGAAGAGGAAGAAGTGCCCCGGCCAGCCCCCGGCGGCTTCGTAGTCGGCGCGGCGGACGAGGACGACCCCTTCGGCCATGACCGTGACCGTGCCCGGCCGCGTGGCCGTGCCGGAGCGCAGGCGCGGCACCCAGCGGCGCAGCGTGACCCCGGTGTCGGGGTCGGCGATCCGCGGCTGCACGTACGCCGCCCCGGGACGGCGGCGGGCCACGGCGACGAGCCGGGCGAGGGTGTCGGGGGCGGGCAGGACGGCGTCGTTGTCGAGGAAGAACACGAACTCCCCGGCGTCCGGCCCGGCGAGGGCGTCGGCGCCGATGTTCCGGCCGGCGGGGATGCCCTCGTTGACGGGCAGGGCCACCGTGCGGGCCCCGGCGGGCACGTGGTCGGGCTCCACGCCGTTGCCGACGACGACCACGCGCAGGTCGACGTCGCGCTGGGCCAGGAGCGACGCCATCGCCCGTTCGAACGGCTCGGGCCGGTCGTTCATGGTGAGCACCACCACGTCGACGGTCGCCTTCGGGCTGGTCATCCTGTCGCGTCTCCCGCACGGGCTCGGCACCTGGTGGAGCGAGCGGGATCTCGTCATCCGCCGTTCCCGTCGCGTCAACTCGTCACCCTAGTGGTGTTCACCTGCGATTTCCTGCCGATCGCGATCCCCGGCTCGTCCGGGCCGTCACGCGGGCCGTCAGGCCTCGGGCGGGGCTCCGGGGAGTTCGACCGTGGCGAGCGTTCCACCGCCGGGGGCGTTCTCGAGGGCGACCCGTCCCCCGGCGTCCCGTACGGCCTGCGCCACGATCGCCAGGCCGAGGCCGGAGCCGGGCAGGCCGCGCGCCGACGGTGAGCGCCAGAACCGCTCGAAGACGTGCGGCAGTTCGTCCTCGGGGATGCCGGGACCCTCGTCGCGCACGGTCAGCACGCCGCCCTCTAGCCGTACGGTCACCAGGCCCCCGGGCGGGCTGAACTTCACGGCGTTGTCGAGCACGTTCACCGCGGCCCGCTGCATGCCGCGGGCGTCCCCCCGGACCTGCCACGGCTCCAGGCCGACGTCGAAGCGCAGCCCGGGACCACGCCGCCTGGCCCGCTCGACCGCCGACGCCACCACCTCGTGCAGGTCGATCCCGGACGACAGCTCGCCGCTCTCCGCCTTCCTCGACAGCTCCAGCAGGTCGCCGATGAGGCTCGACATCTCCTCGAACTGCTCCTTGACGTTCGCCAGCAGCCGCCGCTTGGCCGAGGGCTCGATGGCCCGGCCGGTGTTCTCGCTGCGCAGCAGCAGGTCGATGTTGGTGCGCAGGCTGGTCAGCGGGGTGCGCAGCTCGTGCCCGGCGTCGGCCACGAGCCGCCGCTGGCGCTCCTGCGAGCTGGACAGGGCGGCGGTCATCGTGTTGAACGACCTGCTGAGGCGGGCGATCTCGTCCTCCCCCTCGACCGGGATCGTCACGCTCAGGTCCTCCGTCCTGGCCACGTGCTCGACCGCGCCGGTCAGCCGCTCCACCGGGCGCAGCGCCGTACGGGCCAGCCAGAGCCCGGCCACGGCGGCGCCGAGCACGCCGAGCACGCAGACCGAGCCGAAGACGAGGGCGAGGATGCGCAGCGTCTTGTCCATCTCGGCGGTGGAGCGGAATACGCTGACCGTCACCGGGCCCTGCGGCAGGGGCGGCTCCGCGAACTGCGCGGCGTCCTTCGGCGGGCCGCCCGGACGCGGCTCATACCTGAAGGTGTAGACGAGCACGGAGGTCCCGTCGGTCGTGACCGCGTCGCGCAGCACGGGCGTGCCCCCGGAGGCGGCCATCGCCCGCTCCCGCGCGGTCGGCGTCACCAGGGCCGACCCGGACGCGACGCACACCGAGCCGTCCGCCATGACGACCTGCCAGCTGCGCCCCGAGGGGTCCCAGTCGGGGCGCGGGCCCTCCTTGCGCCCATGACCCGCGCAGTCCCACAGGGCGAACCCGACCTGCTGCGCCGGCGGCCGCAGGTCCGTGATCGAGTCGACGATCTGGCCGCGCATCTCGCCGCGGACGAGCAGCCAGCACACCGCCGCCGCCACCGCGACGGCCAGGGCGACCGCCGCCGCGATCAGCAGCGTGAGCCGGGATCGCAGCGTACGGCGTCTCATGGCGACGACCGCAGCACGTAGCCGACCCCGCGCACGGTGTGGATGAGGCGGGGCAGCCCGGCCGCCTCGGTCTTGCGCCGCAGATACATCACGTACACGTCGAGCGAGTTGGACGACGGCTCGAAGTCGAAGCCCCACACCTCGCGCAGGATCTGCTCGCGGGTGAGCACCTGCCGGGGATGGGTGAGGAACAGCTCCAGCAGCAGGTGCTCGGTGCGGGTGAGGTCGAGCCTGCGGCCGGCCCGGGTGACCTCCCAGCTCGCCGTGTCCATCCGCAGGTCGCCGAAGGCGAGGACGTCGCCGCCGGCCTCGTTCTGCGCGTACCGCCCGCCGCGCCGCAGCAGCGCCCGCACCCGGGCGAGCAGCTCGTCGAGCTCGAACGGCTTGACCAGGTAGTCGTCCGCTCCGGCGTCCAGGCCGGAGACGCGGTCGCCGACGGCGTCGCGCGCGGTCAGCATGAGGACCGGCAC
>NZ_JBFAOO010000074.1:0-34209 GCF_040675265.1 Microbispora sp. NPDC049633 | reverse complement strand
CCGCCGGGCTCGCCGCGGGGGGCGCACAACTCGTCGGGGGAACCACCCCACTCGGCCCCCATTTCACTCGGCGGGGCGGCCGCGGCCCGCGCGGCGGCCCGCGCCGTCTCCGTCGGTGTGAACGGCAGTTCCGGCCGCCGCGCCACCAACGCGGCGCCGGCGTGCACGGGAATGGTCATCACGGCCGCTCCCTCCTCGGGAGCCGGCCCGCCGGGCTCGTGCCACCCGACGTCGGCCGTGCGCAGCAGCTCGGTCATGGCCGCGACCAGTTCTCCCGGATCGTCGCGGACACGCTGCCCCAGCAGCAGCGCCTGGATGCCGGGGTCGATGAGGTCCCTGACCTGGGCGGGCACGACGACGGCGGCCACCCCGCCGGCCCGGTCGACCGCGCGCCACAGGTCGAGGGGCGTGAGTGTGGCCGGGGCCTCGACGATGAACTCGTCCAGTGCGTCGCAGCCTTCCGGCGCCATCGCCGCGCTGCCCGCGGGCGCGATCTGCAGGGCGAGGATGTTGCAGTGCAGCCGGGCGAACGCCCCGGCGAGCGCGGCGAGGCGGCCGGGGCGCTCGGCGACCCCGGCCCGCACCCGCCACAGGCTCGTGGGCTGCTCGGCCCTGACGCGGGCGCGCGGCCGTACGGCTCCCGAAGCCGACAGCCGCCTGTGCGCGGCGGAGCCGAGGATCAGCGCCAGGCCGAGACCGACGAGGACCACCGGACCGGGGTCCCGATGGCCGAGCAGAGTGGTGATCACGTGGGCGAGGCCGACGGCGAGGAAGAGCGCGGCCAGCTCCGCGATCTCCCGCCGCCAGGACCGCCGGTGATGCGGGCCGGGAGACGCGTGGCCGCCCCCGTCGGCGGCATTTCTCGGTTCGCTCATGTCCGGAAGTCTGACCAGGCGTTGTTACATGCTCACGGTCCGTGGAATGTCGCCCGCATTAATCCGCTTTCACCCGGCCGCCGTTCTCGCCGCCAGATCATCCGGACAACGGTCAGCCCGTCCTGACCCACAGGCAGAACGGATGCCCGGCCGGATCGAGGTAGACCCGCACGTCGTCCTGCGGCTGGTGGTCGGCGAGGGTCGCGCCGGCCTCGGCGGCGTGGGCGCCGGCCGTGTCGAGGTCGTCCACCTCGATGTCCAGATGGAGCATCATCTGCTGCTCCCCGGGCTCCGCGGGCCATACGGGCCGCTGGTAGAGCTTCTCGGTCTGGAACGACAGGCCCGTCCCGCCACCGGGCGGGCGCAACGTGACCCATCCGGGCTCGTCGGTGCCGATCGGCCAGCCCAGCAGCCGCTGGTAGAAGAGCGCCAGTTCACGTGGGTCGGGTGCGTTGAGCACCGCCGCCGTCAGGGTCAGGCGTGGGGTCATGCGTCCTCCTGGGATCGTCACCGTGCCGCTGCCCCGTTGCCCGGGGATGAATCTCGGGGGATGATCTTCAGGGCCATTTCGTATCCGTGGGAGCGATCCCATCGGCGAGGAGCGACGCATGGACGACTTCGGACACGCACCGGCGGGCATCGATCCCAATGTCCCCAGCGTCGCCCGGATGTACGACTACTACCTGGGCGGCAAGGACAACTTCCCGGCCGACCGGGAGGCCGCGGAGAAGATGCTCGCCATCGGCCGGCAGATGGGCAACGACGGGCGGGAGATCGCCCGGGAGAACCGCGGCTTCCTCGGCCGGGCCGTACGGCACCTGGCGCGGTCGGGCGTCACCCAGTTCGTCGACATCGGCGCCGGACTGCCGACGCAGGAGAACGTCCACCAGGTCGCGCAGCGGCACGCCCCGGGATCGCGGGTCGTGTACGTCGACAACGACGACGTCGTCCTGGTGCACGCGCGGGCGTTGCTGGCCGACAACCGGGACACGATGGTCATGCGCGGTGACCTGCGCGATCCCGGCGCCATCTTCGACGACCCGGCGGTGCGGGCCCACATCGACTTCACCCGGCCGTTCGCCGTCCTCCTGGTGTCGGTGCTGCACTTCGTGACCGACGACGAGGCGGCCGGCCGGATCGTGGCGGAGATACGCGAACGGCTGGTCCCGGGCGGCCACCTGGTGCTGTCGCACATCTACAAGGGCGACGTCGAGGAAGAGGTCGTCGAGGCGAGCAGGCAGGTCTACTCGGCCACCCCCTCCGGTGGGCTCGCGGGCAGGTCGCTGGCGCGGATCGCGTCCTACTTCGACGGCCTGGAGATCATCGAGCCCGGCCTCGTCCCGGTGCAGGCGTGGCGGCCCGACGTCCCCTGGGACGTGCCGACGGACCCGGGCCACTCCGGCATCGTGGGAGCCGTCGGCCGCAAACCCTGAGCGTCCTACCGCAGGGCGCGGGTGAGCACGTCGAGGGTGATCTCGATGACCTCGTCCGCGTCCGCCGTCACGGTCGCCGGGGCGTGCGCCGCGACGTCCGGCATGAGGCGGCGGGCCCCCGCCCGCAGCACGCCCCACGCCAGCTCGGCCCGTAGCGCGGGGTGGTCGGCCCCGGCCTCGCGCAGCGCGTCGGCGAGCGGCGCGATCAGCTCGCCGTGCAACTCGTCCACCCGGACCCGGCACTCGCCCGGCAGCCCGATCGCCTGCAGCGCCGGGATCAGCGCGTAGTCGGGGCTGCCGACGAAGTCCAGCGCGGCCCTGCCGTACGCGCGGATCCTGGCGGGCAGTGAGCCGTCCGGCGCGGCGGAGGGCGCGATGGCGGCGCGCAGCCGGGCCGACCAGCGGGGAAGGGCGTCTTCCACGAGCTGCGCCAGGATGTCGGCGGTGGAGGCGAAGTAGCGGTAGACGCTGGAGCGGGCCAGGCCGATCCGGGCGCCGACGGCCGCCGGGGTGAGCGCGTGCACACCCTCGGCGGCCAGGATCTCCCGCGCCGCCTCCAGCAGGGCGGCGTGCTGGTTGGCCCGGTGATCCGCGACGGTCGCCGCGCTGATCCTCGGCATCTCCCCCTCCAGGGTTCCTACATGTCCGGGTCGCGACCTCCAGTATCCGGCCCGCCCGCCGCGATTCGCTCCGGCGGCTCGTCCCGGACGACCGGTGTGCGGGGGAGCAGGAGGGTGACGCCGACTCCGGCCAGCAGCGCCAGCGCCGTGATGAACGTGACCCTGCGGGTCGCCTCGGCGGCCGCCTCGACCGCCACCGCGTGCACGACCGGGTCGCGGAGCGCGGGGATGGCGGCGCCGGCGCTCTCCTCGACCGCCCGTGCCGCACTCGTGCGCACCTGCGCGGGCCGGTCGGCGAGCCCGCGCTCGACGGCCGAGCCGAGCCCGGCCACCAGCACCCCGCCCAGGACGGCGACGCCCAGCGCCGCGCCGAGCTGGCGGACCGTGCTCTGGAGAGCGGACGCGCCTCCGGACAGGCGGGCCGGCACGTCGGCCATGAGGACGCCGGTGAGCTGCGCGGTGGCGAAGCCGATGCCCGCGCCGTAGAGGAGCAGCCACGGCACGGGCCGCCAGGGACCCATGTCCGGAGACAGGGACAGGCCGATCCCGGCCGCGCCGACGGCCTCCATGCCGAGGCCGATCCGCACGATGGCCCGGGCGGACCACCTCTTCGACAGCGGGGGCACCAGCCCGCCCGCGAGGAAGGTGCCGAGGGCCAGCGCGGCGATGACGAGCCCCGCCCGGAAGGCGGTGTAGCCGAGCGCGGACTGCAGGAAGAGCGGCAGCACGAGGATCATGCCGAACTCGCCGAGCGCCACGATCACCGCGGCCATCGCGCCGTAGCGGAAGCTCGGCAGCTCGAACAGCGTCAGGTCCACGAGCACGGGCCGCCCGGCGCGCTCGCGCCGCCGTTCGCGCACGACGAGGGCGACCAGCGCGAGGACGCCGACGCCGAAGGCGAACGGCACGGGGGAGACGCTCTCGAACCGCAGGCCGAACAGGTCGGCGGTCCGCCGCGGCTCCCACCAGCCGTACTTCTGGCCCTCGATCAGGGCGAAGACGACGCCGGTCGTGCCGAGCACGGCGAGGACGAGCCCGGCCAGATCGCCGCCCGCCGCGTGGCCGTCGCGCGACTCGGGCACCCGTAGCGAGCCGAGCAGGAGCAGCGCGCCGATGGGCAAATTGATCCAGAACGCGGCCCGCCAGCCGTGGTCGGTGACCAGCCAGCCCCCCACCAGCGGGCCGACGGCGGCCATGCCGCCGATGATGGAGCCCCACACCGCGAAGGCGATCACCCGCCGGCGGCCCACGTAGACGCGATTGATGATCGCGAGGGTCATCGGGACGGCCATCGCCGCCCCCACCCCCTGCACGGCCCGGACGCCGATGAGCATGGGCCCGTTCACCGACGTCGCCGCGAGCACGCTCGCCAGCAGGAAGACCGCGACGCCCAGGGCGAACAGGCGGCGCCTGCCGTACCGGTCACCGGCCCGGCCGAACGGGATGAGCAGCGCCGCGAACATCAGGGAGTAGATCGAGTTGACCCACTCCACGTCGGTGGCGCCGAGGCCCAGATCGGCGATGATCGCGGGCACCGCCACGTTCACGATCGTGGCGTCGATGACGACCATCGAAACACCGGTGGCGAGCACGACCAGGGGGAGCCAGCTCTGGCGGGAGTTTGGCGACGACATGTCGCGAACTATAGCAACGCGGTGTCGCCAAACTCCTCAGGAGGTGGCGCGGCGGGCGCGGGCGCGCCGTTTGCCCTCGTGCATCGCCTGGACGCGGGCGACAGGGATGGTGTGGCCTTCCTCGATGAGGTCGCGCGGCAGCCGCTGGGGCTCCGGCATGAGCGCGGCCCACGGGTCGCTCTCGCGCAGCAGGCCCGCCGCCGTGCGCACGGTGAAGTCGCCGGGCGTGACCCGGTCCAGGTCGTCCCAGGAGACCGGGAACGACACCGGGACGCCGGGCCGTACGCGCGGGCTGTAGGCGGCGACCACGGTCGCGCCGCCGGACCGGGTCGAGTCGATGAACACCCTGTCCCCCCGGTCCTCCCGGATGAACGCCGTCGTGGCGAGGGCGGGATCGAGACGCTCCGCGCGTACGCCGAGCGCGCGGGTGGCCGCGGCGACGTCCTCCGGAGTGTGCGCCTCCAGCGGTACGAACACGTGCAGGCCCTTGGCGCCGCTGGTCTTCACCGCCCCCGCCAGGCCTGCGTCGGCCAGCGCCCGGCCGGCCAGGCGCGCGGCGGCGACGGCCCGCGGGAACGCCTCGGCCGACGGCGGGTCGATGTCGAGCACGAGATGCGTGGGACGGTCCCACTCGCCGGCCCGGACGAGGGCGGGGTGATACTCCACCGCCCGCTGGTTGGCGAGCCACAGCAGGGTGCGCCGGTCGTCGCACAGGGCGTACGACACCCGCCGCTGTGACGACTCGGCCCACAGGGTGACCGTCCGCACGAAGTCCGGGGCGTAGGAGGGCACGTTCTTCTGCATGAACGGCGCCTGCCCCTGCCGCACCCGCACCACGGACAGCGGGCGCTCGCGCAGCACCGGGATGACGCGGTCGCGGACCGCGTCCAGGTAGTCGACCAGGTCGCGTTTGGTCGCGCCCGCGCCGTCGAACAGGGGCTGGTCGAGGTTGGTCAGCGTGACTCCGTCGCGAACCTCATCGCTGGTCATCCGATCACCATGCCCGCGACCGGCCGCCGGAATCAACGCCTGCGGGACTCAGCTCAATATATGAGACATATTTGCTCATATAGCGAGACGTATGAAACCGTGGCCGACATGGCGAACGAAACGGCCGTGTACACCCACGGCCACCACGAGTCCGTTCTGCGCTCCCACCGCTGGCGTACGGCCGCCAACTCGGCGGCGTACCTGCTGGGTGAGCTGAAGCCCCACATGCGGATCCTGGACGTCGGCTGCGGCCCGGGCACGATCACCGCCGACCTGGCCGAACGGGTGCCGCAGGGCGAGGTGATCGGTGTCGACAGCGAGCCGGGCGTCCTGGAGCAGGCGCGCCGGGAGGCGGAGGGACGCGGCCTGGGCAACGTCGGCTTCGCGACCGCCGACGTGCACGCGCTCGGCTACCCCGACGCGTCCTTCTGCGTCGTGCACGCCCACCAGGTCCTGCAACACGTCGGCGACCCGGTGGGCGCGCTGCGCGAGATGCGGCGGGTGACCAAGCCGGGCGGGATCGTGGCGGTCCGCGACTCCGACTACGCCGGTTTCGTGTGGTATCCGCGGATCCCGGTCCTGGACGACTGGCTGGACCTCTACCGCCGGGTGGCCCGCGCCAACGGCGGCGAGCCCGACGCCGGGCGCCGGCTGCGCGCCTGGGCGAGGGAGGCGGGCTTCACCGAGATCACCTCGTCGTCGGCCACCTGGTGCTATGCCACCCCCGAGGAGCGGGCCTGGTGGGGCGGCCTGTGGGCCGACCGCACGGTGCAGTCCTCCTATGCCCAGCGTGTGATCGAGGGCGGCCACGCCACGCGGGACGACCTGGGCCGGATCGCCGACGGCTGGCGGGAATGGGCCGCGAGCGAGGACGGCTGGTTCAGCGTCCTGCACGGCGAGATCCTCTGCCGCGTGACCTGACCCGGCCGCGCCCGCCGGGAGCCAGGGGGCAGGATGGAGGTGTGACTGGCTGCCGTGTGCTGCCCGAGGAGGGGTAGAGATGCGGTCGGCGGCGGGGGACCCGGTGACGCTGTTCCTGTGCGGCGACGTCATGCTGGGGCGGGGCGTCGACCAGATCCTCCCGCGCCCGGGCGACCCCGCGCTGGAGGAGTCGTGCGTCCGGGACGCCCGGGAGTACGTCGAACTGGCGGAGGCGGCCAACGGCCCGATCCCGCGCCCGACCGGCTACTCCTGGCCCTGGGGCGACGCACTTGAGGTGCTCGACGAGGCCGCCCCCGACGTACGCGTGCTGAACCTGGAGACGAGTGTCACCCGCAGCCGTGACTTCGCGCCCGGCAAGCAGGTGCATTACCGGATGAATCCGGCCAACATCACTGCCTTGGCCGTGGCCCGGCCCGACGTGTGCGTGCTGGCCAACAACCACGTGCTCGACTTCGGCGTACCCGGGCTCACGGAGACGCTGGACACGCTGGCGGGGGCCGGGCTGGACCAGGCGGGCGCGGGACGGGACGAGGGCGAGGCGTGGCGGCCCGCGGTCGTGGCCCTGCCGGGCGGCGGACGGGTCCTGGTGTTCGCGGTGGCGATGCCGTCCAGCGGAGTCCCCGGCGGCTGGGCGGCGGCCCGGGACCGGCCCGGCGTCGCCTATCTCCCCGAGCCCACGCGCGACGCCGCGGCGGAGACGGTCCGGCGCGTACGGCAGGTCAAGCAGCCGGGGGACATCGCGGTCGTCTCCGTCCACTGGGGGTCCAACTGGGGCTACGAGGTCGGGGACGACCAGGTCGAGTTCGCGCACGCGCTGATCGAGGGCGGCGTCGACCTCGTCCACGGCCACTCCTCCCACCATCCCCGGCCGGTGGAGGTGTACCGGGACCGGCTGATCCTCTACGGCTGCGGCGACTTCATCGACGACTACGAGGGCATCACCGGCTACGAGGAGTACCGCGACGACCTGCGGCTGCTGTACTTCGTCACCGTCGAGGCGACGGCCGATGCCGCGCCGGGACGGCTGCTGGAGCTGCGGATGGCGCCGATGCGGGCCGTGCGGATGCGGCTGCGGCACGCCCGCCGTGAGGACCGCGAGTGGCTGCTGGCGACGCTCGACGGGATCTGCCGGGAGTTCGGCGCGCGGGTCGGACCGGCGCCCGGCGGCACACTCGCCCTCGCACCGGCCGCGTAGGAGGTGGTCACATGCTGGTCCGCGAGATCATGACGACGCCGGTGGTGACGGTCAGGCGCACCGCGACGATCAAGCAGGCCGTCCGCCTGCTGTACGAGCAGGACATCACGGCCGCGCCGGTGGTCGACGCGGCCGGGCGGATGGTCGGCGTCGTCAGCGAGATGGACCTGCTGCGCGGCGAGTTCGGCGCAAACCCCCGGGCGTTCCTGCGCCCCGAGGCCCTGCCCACCGGCAGGCCGGCCGCACTCGTCGAGGAGGTCATGACGCCGCGTGTCGCCACGGTCGGGGACGGCGCCGACACCATGGACCTGGTCGAACTGATGATCACGACGGGGGTGAAGAGCGTCCCCGTCCTGCGCGACGACGAACTCGTGGGGATCGTCAGCCGGCGCGACCTGATGGGCCTGCTGGCCCAGGGCGACGAGCGGATCCGCGAGGACGTGCTCGCGGCGCTGCGCGACTGCGCCGACACGGCGTCCTTCGGCGCGGCCGTGCGCGACGGCGTGGTCGAGTTGCACGGCGCGGGAGACGAGCGGTCGGCCCGCATCGCCGAGCTGGTCGCCCGTACCGTCCCCGGCGTGGCCGACGTCGTCTTCCCCGAGGGCCTGGTGAGCTAGCTCCGTCCACTCTCCTCGGCGCAAACGGACCACGTAAGCCGCAATCGATCGCCGCCGGCGCCGGAGTGACCCCCGAGCGGGTGCTTGACGAGGTCGTCCCGCAAAGCATGGGCATCAGCACCGGCCGGATCACCGAGCCCGGCGAGGTCGCCGACCTGGTGCTGTTCCTCGCCTCGGCCCGCTCCGCCAACACCACCGGCGCTGATTTCACCATCGACGGCGGCCAGGTCAAGGCCTTGTGACCGCACTTACCCGCACTCATGAGGGAGGTCTCCGCGGATAGGGCAGTCGTCTCGGACGAGAGCGATGCCGCGGACCGTGCTTCGGAAGCGGTCGAAGGTCCAGGCCAGGGATTCGCGGCTCGCCCCCGGCGGCTCCCGTCAGCGGATCAGGGCGCGGGTGAGGAGGCGGTGCAGGACGTCCTGCTCTTCCGGGGCCAGAGGGGCCAGGGGGGAGTCCTGGAGCACCAACTCGAGGAGGCGTTCGCGGAGTTCGGTGCCCTTGGGGGTCAGGACGAGCTGCTTGGCGCGGCGGTCGTCGGGGTGTGGATGGCGTTCGAGGTAGCCCTGCTCTTCGAGGCGATCGGCGACGAAGGTGGCATTGGAGGGCTCGCAGCTCATCCGTTCGGCGAGTTCGCGCAGGGTCATGGGGCGGGTCAGCTCGCACAGCGCGGTGCCCTGTGAGGCGGTCAGCCCGAGGGTGGCCGCCCGAACCCGAAGGTGGACTTCGATCTGATTGGCCAGGCCCTTGACCAGGCCGCACAGCTGGCGGTCGGCATGGGATCGGGTCTCGCGCTCGGTGCCCATCTCATGAGTTTACTACGATCTACGTTTATTGCAACTTATATAGTTGCAACTAGAGATATTCGAGTTGTAGCTTTTGGCTCGTGCCGCCGTCCGGCGGCGCCTCTCCGAGCACGAGGTGGGACCACATGGCCACGACGACCGAGTTCGATCGCGTACGGCTGACGAGCGAACCGCGCGTTCGTTCGCTCCAGCTGGGCGACCTGACGATCACCCACGTCCCGGACGGCCTGGCTCGGCTCAAACCGCGTGGCTGGCTGCCCGACGCCGCCGACGCCGACTGGGGGGCCTACCGCGATCACCTCGATGACGGCGGCTTCTTGGTCGCAGGCATAGGCGGGCTGCTGGTCGAGCGGGGTGACCGGGCGCTGCTCATCGACACCGGGTTCGGACCCGAGTCGCACCCCGACGACCCGGCCAACCCGCTGCTGGGAAGCATCTCCGGCGGTGCGCTGCTTGACGGTCTGCGGCGGCTGGGCCTCGAGCCGAGCCGGATCGAGGCCGTCGCCATCACCCACCTGCACACCGACCACCTGGGCTGGGCCTGGAGTGCCGTGCCCGGCACCGACACGCAACCGTTCGGGCACGCCACCCACTTCGTCGCGGCGCCCGAATGGAAACGGCGCGACCTGGCCGCCGAGGGCGGGGCGACCGGGGACCGTCTGGCCACCTTCGCACCCCGCGTTCGTACCGTCGAGGATGGCGAGGAGATCTTCCCCGGCGTGCGGGCCTCGTTCGCGGTGGGACACACCGTGGGCCACACCATGTACACAATCACCGGCGGCGACCGGCGGCTCATCGCGTTCGGCGACGCGATGCACGCGCCGGTCCAGGTCACCCACCCCGAATGGGGCTGCGTGCTCGACCACGACCCCGCCGAATCCGCCGAGAACCGCCGCCGCCTGGTTCGCGAGCTGAGCCGTCCCGACACCATCGGCTACGGCTGCCACTTCGCCGACGTGGTCTTCGGACGCGCCGGGCGCCGCCCTGACGGCCGGTTCACCTGGGTCCCCGTCGCCTGACCGTCCGCCGCCCGGCTCATCGCCTCCGCCGCAGGTCTGGTCTCGACGCTCCTCGCGCTCTAACCCTCCATGCGTCATCCCGACCGCATCTGCCCCGTCCATCGACGGCAGTGGTGGCGACGAGCGGCGGAGGCGTTCGCGGCGCCCAGCAGATCGTACAAATCGCGAAAGGAAGTAGAACTGCTATGAAGCACATCAAGCTGGGGGATCTAGATGTCTCCCGTATCGGCCTGGGCTTGGTCTCGATGTCCTACGCCTACACGGGTGCCGGCACGGACGACGCCGAGTCGATCCGCACCATCCACCGGGCCTTGGAGCTGGGTGTGACGTTCCTGGACACCGCCGAGGTTTACGGCCCGTACATCAACGAGGAACTCCTCGGCAAGGCGCTCAGAGGCCGCCGCGACCAGGTCGTGGTGGCGACGAAGTTCGGCATGATCTCCCATGCGCACGGCGGGCCAGGGCATCTCGACAGCAGCCCGGCCAACCTCCGCATCGCTCTCGAAGGCTCGCTCAAGCGGCTGGGCACCGACTACGTCGATCTGTACTACCAGCACCGGGTCGACCCGAACACGCCCATCGAGGACACCGTCGGGGCGCTGGCCGACCTGGTCACCGAGGGCAAGGTCCGCCACATCGGCCTGTCGGAGGCCGGACCGGAGACGATCCGCCGCGCCCACGCCGTGCACCCCATCGCTGCCGTCCAGTCGGAGTACTCCCTGTGGACCCGGGATCCGGAGGCGCAGGTGCTGCCGCTGCTGCGCGAGCTGAACATCGGCTTCGTGCCCTACTCCCCGCTTGGACGCGGCTTCCTCACCGGGAAGATCCGCTCCACCGGCGGCTTCGACGACACCGATTTGCGCAGTAGTATGCCGCGTTTCACCGGCGAGAACTTCCAACACAACCTGCGCATCGCCGACGAGGTCGAAGCCATCGCCGCCGAGGCGGGTGCGACCGCGGCGCAGATCGCCCTGGCCTGGCTGCTGACCCGGGGCGACGACATCGCTCCCATCCCCGGTACCAAGCGCGTGGCACGCGTGGAGGAGAACACTGCCGCCGACGCCGTGGAACTGACCGCAGAACAGATCGAGAAGCTCGACAACCTCCCTCCAGCCGTCGGCGACACCCACGACGAAGCCGGCATGCGCACGCTGGAGCGTTCACCTCGGTCCCGGCTGTGACCATACTCACGCGCCCTCGCCGCTTGAGCACGGGCGGCATCGCCTCCCGGAACTCTGACCGGCTACTTTCCTCCCTCTAGATCAGGATTTCGTCATGCCGACTGATTTTCGCTGCGCCGTGCTGGACGACTACCAGGGGGTGGCGCTCGGGCTGGCGGACTGGTCCCGCGTCCGGGCCACCAGCTTCCGCGAGCACTTCACGAGCACCGACGACCTCGTGGCCGCCATCCACGACTGCGAGATCGTGGTCGCGATGAGGGAACGCACGCCGTTCCCCGCCGAGGTGTTCGACCGGCTGCCCCACCTGCGGCTGCTCGTCACCACCGGCATGAGCAACGCCGCCATCGACCTGGAGGCGGCGCGGGCGCGGGGCGTCACGGTGTGCGGCACGGGCGGCGGCTGGACCTCGACGGTCGAGCTGACGTGGGCGCTGATCCTCGGCTTGGCCCGCCACCTGGTGCCCGAGGCGACCGCGCTGCGCACCGGTGGCCCCTGGCAGCACACCCTGGGCACCGACCTGCACGGACGGACCCTCGGGTTGCTCGGCCTCGGCCGGATCGGGTCGCAGGTGGCGGCGCTCGGGCGGGCGTTCGGCATGGAGGTGCTGGCCTGGAGCCAGAACCTGACGCGCGAGCGGGCCGAGGAGTGCGGCGCGCGGCCGGCCCCCGGCCTGGACGCCCTGCTCGCCGGTTCCGACGTCCTCTCCATCCACCTCGTGCTCGGCGACCGAACACGCGGGCTCGTCGGCGCACGGGAACTCGCGTTGATGAAGCCCACCGCTTACCTGGTCAACACCTCGCGGGCGGCGATCGTCGACCAGTCCGCTCTGGCGTCCGCGCTGCGCGCCGGGCGGATCGCGGGGGCCGGCCTGGACGTGTTCGAGCAGGAGCCGCTGCCCGCCGGCCATGAGTTCCGTACGTTGCCGAACGTGCTGGCCACGCCGCACCTCGGCTATGTCAGCGAGCTGAACTACGCCACGTTCTTCCGTGACGCCGTGGCCGACATCGGCGCCTTCCTCGATGGCAGCCCGCTTCGCGTGCTGACCTGACTCACTCGATCGCGAAGCTGCGCCGACACCACCGCGCCCGAGCCGGCCACTACTGAAGACGCCGGCTTCACCCATCGTGAAATCAGGCCGCGGTGCTAGCCGAGCCGGTCGAGCACGTCCGCGGCGAGCCGTTCGAGGGCGGCGACCTGATCGCGGGTGAGCCCGTCGAAGAACAGGCTGCGCACGGTCTCCACGTGCCCGGGGGCCGCGGCGGTGATGGCCCGGCGGCCCTCCTCGGTGATCACGACGAACGCGCCCCGGCCGTCGTCCGCGCACTCCTCCCGCCTGACGAGCCCCCGGCGCTCCATCCGGGTCAGGTGGTGGGACAGCCGGCTCTGCTCCCACTGGAGGTCGCGCTGCAGCTCGAACGGCCGCAGCCGCCCTTCCTCCCGGTCGGTGAGGTGCACGAGAACCTCGTAGTCCGCCAGGGACAGACCCGAGTCGGCCTGCAGCTGCCGGTTGAGCCGGGCCGTGAGGCGGCCCTGCATGCGCAGGTACGCCCGCCAGGCGCGCTGCTCGTCGGCGTCGAGCCACCGTGGGCTGTCCATGTCTCCCAGGCTATCCGGAATCAATGACTCGTCATGTATGTTGTGGGGCACCAGTAGATGACGCATCATCTACATGGCGACGAGGAAAGGGCACTCATGACCACGACCAGGCTGACCCCTCGTGTCGACGTCCGCCGGGCGGCCGAGCGTTTCGCCACCCGCATCTCCTGGCTCGATTCCAAGCACTCGTTCTCGTTCGGCGGCCACTACGACGCCGGCAACACCCACCACGGGCTGCTGCTGGTCAACAACGACGACGTCGTCCACCCGGGCACCGGCTTCGAGACGCACCCGCACCGCGACATGGAGATCGTGACCTGGGTGCTCCAGGGGTCCCTGGTCCACCAGGACTCCGAGGGCCACTCCGGCGTCATCTACCCCGGCCTGGCGCAGCGCATGAGCGCCGGCACCGGCATCCTGCACTCGGAGAAGAACGACTCCTGGCGGCTGACCGGCGGCGACACGCACGAAAAGCCCGTGCACTTCGTCCAGATGTGGGTGGTGCCCGACGAGCCCGGCATCGATCCCGGCTACGAGCAGCTGGAGATCGAGAACGAGCTGCTGGCCGGCGGTCTGGTGCCGGTCGCCAGCGGCATGGACAAGCACGCGGGCGAGGCCGCGATCCGCATCAAGAACCGGTACGCCGCGCTGTACGCCGCCCGTCTCCAGGCGGGCCAGAGCGTGGAGCTGCCCGAGGCGCCGTTCCTGCACCTGTTCGTCCCCCGGGGAAGCGTGACCCTGGAGGGTGCGGGCACCCTGGAGACCGGTGACGCCGTACGCTTCACCGCCACCGGCGGGCAGAAGGTCACCGCCACCGAGCCCGCCGAGATTCTCGTGTGGGAGATGCACGCGACGATCGCCGCCTGACGATCCAGGAAGGAAACCCGATGCAGCAGTCAGAACCGCAGGTCGCCGACAACCCGGAGGCGAGCCGCTTCGAGATCACCGTGGACGGCGCCCTCGCCGGCTTCGCCGACTACCGGCTCAAGGGGCCGGCGATCTCCCTCACCCACACCGAGATCGACCCGGCCTTCGAGGGCCGCGGCCTCGGCTCGACGCTGGTCCGCGCGGCGCTCGACGCCGCGCGCGACGCCGGGCTGGAGGTCCTGCCGTTCTGCCCGTTCGTGCAGCGGTACATCGCGCGGCACCCGGAGTATCTCGACCTGGTGCCCGCCGACCGGCGGGCCCGGTTCTCCCTCGACGGCGGGGAGGGATCGAAGTGACCCCCGGGGAGCCGGCGTTGTACGGCTGCACGGTGTTGCAGGGCGGCACGGTGTTGCAGGGCGGCACGGTGGTGCACGGCGGCACGGGCGCGGCCGAGGCGGAGCCGGAGAGCGTGCTCCTGCCCGGCCACGACGTGCCGCTCGGCCGGTACACGACCGTGCGGCGGCTGCTCCCGCAGCGCCCGCGCCGCATGGTCGGCGCGTGGTGCTTCGTCGACCACTTCGGACCCGACGACGTGAGCGGCCGGCCGGGCATGCAGGTGCCGCCGCACCCCCACACCGGCCTGCAGACGGTCACGTGGCTCGTCGAGGGGGAGATCCTGCACCGCGACAGCCTCGGCAACATCCAGCCGATCGTGCCCGGGCAGCTCAACCTGATGACCGCCGCCCACGGCATCGCCCACTCGGAGCAGTCGCCGCCGGAGCACCCGCCGGGCATGCACGGGCTGCAACTGTGGGTCGCGTTGCCGGAGGACGCGCGGCACGGCGAGGCGCGGTTCGAGCACCACGCCGCCCTGCCCGTGCTGCGCGACGGGGACGTCACGGTGACCGTCGTGGTGGGGGAGTCCGGGCCGCTGCGCTCGCCCGCCCTGGTGCACACCCCGCTGCTCGGGGCCGAGGTGCTGTTCGCGGGACCGCCCGGACAGCGCCGGCGCCACCGGCTGCCGGTGGACCCGGCCTTCGAGACGGCGGTGCTGGCGATGTCGGGCACGGCCGACGTCGCCGGGGTCGCGCTGGCGCCGGGCTCGCTGCTCTACCTCGGCCGGGGCCGTACGGAGGTCCCGATCGAGGCGGCGGGCCCGGCCCGGCTGTTCGTGCTGGGCGGCACGCCGTTCGAGGAGCCCCTGGTGATGTGGTGGAACTTCGTCGGCCGTTCGCACGAGGAGATCGCACGGGCGCGCGACGACTGGGCGCGGGATGAGTGGATACCGGGCGACCGCTTCGGCGTCGTTCCCGGCGGGGAGCGCCGGCTGCCCGCCCCCGAGATGCCCACCGTGCGGCTGAAGGCCCGCGACCGCCACGGCCGCGTCCTCAGCTGACGGACGAGCCCGCCCGCCTTCTGGTGAAGCAGGTGAGCACGGCCAGCGCGGAGACGGCGGTCATGCAGGCGAGCGCCCAGCGGTAGCCGATAACGAGCCGCTCGACCGCCGTGGACGAGACGTCGGACAGCGTTCCCGCGAAGACGGCGTCGTGCAGCCCGGCCGGCAGCGGCACCGTGATGATCGAGAGGGCCAGCGCGGTGCCGACCACCACGCCGGTGTTCTGCAGCATCAGGCGCATGGCGTTGACGATCCCCAGCCGGTGCGACGGCACCCCGTGCAGGATCGCCGTGGTGTTGCTCGGCAGGAACATGCCCGAGCCGACGCCGATCAGCACGAGGGCGGCCGTGATCGACGCCGACGACATGCCGGGGGAGATCAGGCACAGCAGGACGGCCAGGCCCGCCGTCGTCAGCGAGGTCGCGGCGACCGCCACCGTGCGCGGGCCGAGGCGGCGCAGCAGGAAGCCCGACGCGACCGACGCCGCCATCGCCGCCACCGACAGCGGCAGCACCTTCACCGCCGCGCTCACCGGGTCCTCGCCGCGGACCGCCTGGAAGAACAGCGACACGAGGAGCACCACCCCGACCCGGGCGGTCGAGTTGAGGAACGACGCCAGCGTCCCGAGAGCGAACGTGAGATCGCGGAACATCCGGATGTCCACCACCGGATGACGGGCCCGCAGCTCACGCACGACGAACAGCGGGAGCGTCACCGCGAACACGACGAGGCCCGACACCACCATCGGGTGTCCCCAGCCGAGCCGGGTCACCTCCGACAGCGCGAGCAGCAGGCCGCCGAGACAGGCGAGCACGAGCGCGTTCCCGGACAGGTCGAGGCCCCGGTCGCGGCCCTGCGGCGGTCCGGGACGCAGGGCCACCGCGCCCCAGACCAGGCACGCGACGCCGAGGGGCACGTTGTACCAGAACACCCAGCGCCAGCCGAGGTGCTCGGTGAACAGGCCGCCGAGCGCCGGACCGGCGAGCTGGGCGATGGAGAACGACGCGGTGTAGACGCCCATCCCCTCGCCGAGCCGCGACTTGGGGAACGCGTCGGTCACGAGGGCCGCGCTGTTGGTCAGCAGCATCGCCCCGCCCGCCGCCTGCACCACCCGCAACGCCACGATGACCCACGCGTCCGGCGCCAGCCCGGCCAGCAGGCTGGCGACGGTGTAGGTGGCCAGGCCGCCGAGATACATCGCCCGCCGCCCGAACAGATCGGCGAGCCGGCCGAACACCACCATCAGCACGGTCGTCGTGAGCTGGAAGGCGAGCAGGATCCAGCTCGCGGCGTCCGCGCTCGCGTGCGTCTGCCGTACGACCTGGGGGAGCGCCACGTTGAGCGCGCTGCCGCCGAGCGCGGTCAGGACGCTGGCCATGCTCACGACCGACAGCGTCCGCCAGGCGCGGCGCAGCCGTTCCCGCTCGCCGGGGTCCGCCGCGAGGGTCCGCGGCACGGCCGTCATCGTACGGCGACCTGGATCATGACCGGCTCCTCCCTACCGAATTCTAGATTCCATTACTAGAATCACGTTCACAGGTCATCGGGTCAAGGTCGGGTCAAGGGAGCTGCGCATGGGCGGAATCGTGGAAGGCCGTGTCGTGATCGTCACCGGCGCCGCACGGGGCATCGGGCGGGGACACGCGCTGGAGTTCGCGCGCCAGGGCGCCAAGGTCGTCGTCAACGACCTCGGCGCCGAGGTCGACGGCACGGGGTCGTCCACCGGCGCCGCGGGCGAGGTGGTCGAGGAGATCAGGGCGATGGGCGGCGAGGCCGTCGTCGACGGGGAGGACGTCTCCGACTTCGACGGCGCGCATCGCATGATCAGCAGGGCCGTGGAGACGTTCGGCGACCTGCACGTCCTGGTCAACAACGCGGGCATCCTGCGTGACCGGATGCTCGTCAACATGACCGCCGACGAGTGGGACGCGGTCATCCGGGTGCACCTGCGCGGCACCTTCGCCCCGCTCCGGCACGCCGCCGCCTACTGGAGGTCCAGGGCCAAGGCCGGGGAGCCGGTGGACGCCCGGGTGATCAACACCACGTCGTCGTCCGGCATCTACGGCAACGCCGGCCAGGGCAACTACGGCGCGGCCAAGGCCGGGATCGCGTCGCTGACGATCATCGCGGCCAAGGAGCTGGCGCGTTACGGCGTGACGGTCAACGCGGTCGCCCCCGCCGCGCTCACCCGGATGACGGAGAACCTCATCCCGGGCGGGAGGCGGCCTGCCGAGGGCGGCTTCGATCCGGCGGCGCCGGACAACATCGCGCCGCTGGTCGTGTGGCTGGCGAGCGCCCAGTCGCGGGGGATCACCGGCCGGGTCTTCAACGTGCGCGGCGGGCACATCAGCGTCGCCGAGGGCTGGCACGCCGGGCCGGGGGTGGACAAGGACGCCCGGTGGGACCCGGCCGAGCTGGGCGAGGTGATCCCCGCCCTGGTGGACAAGGCCGCGCCGAACGCCCTCACCAGCGGGCGGATCCCGGACGGGGAGGCCTGACATGCCGCTCGACCACGGTCTGATCGGGGTGGAGAGCGCGCCGCACGAGCGGTCGTGGACGTCGGCCGACACCCTGCTGTACGCGCTGGGCGTCGGAGCGGGCACCGAGGAGCTCCCCTTCACCACGGAGAACTCGGCGGGGATCCGGCAGCGGGTGCTGCCCACCTTCGCGGTCCTGGCCGCCCAGGCCCCCATCGGGCGGAAACTCGGCGACTTCGACCCGGCCATGCTCGTGCACGCCGAGCAGGCGTTCGAACTGCACCGCGAGCTGCCTGCCGCCGGTCGCGTATCGACGACCTCGACGGTGACCGGCATCTACGACAAGGGCTCGGGGGCGCTGGTGACGACCGAGGCCAGGGCGGCCGACGCCGGAAGCGGCGAGTCGCTGATCACGAGCCGCAGCTCGGTGTTCATCCGGGGCGAGGGCGGCTTCGGCGGCGAGCGCGGCCCTCGCGACGAGTGGACCGAGCCGGACAGACCGCCGGACCACAGGGTGACCTATCGGACCCGGGCCGACCAGGCGCTGCTCTACCGCCTGTCGGGGGACCGCAACCCGCTGCACTCCGACCCCGTCTTCGCCGCTCGCGCCGGCTTCGGCCGCCCGATCCTGCACGGCCTGTGCACGTACGGCTTCACGGGGCGGGCGCTGCTGCACGCCGTGGCGGGGTCCGACCCGGCACGCTTCGCGGCCATGTCGGGGCGGTTCAGCAAACCCGTCTACCCGGGCGAGACGCTGACCGTCTCCATCTGGGTGTCCGACGACGGCGCGACGGCGCTGTTCCGTACGGCGAAGGAGGACGGCACCGTCGTGATCGACCGGGGCAGGGCCGCCTTCCGCCCCGTTTGAGAGCGCCCTGGTGACGGCGCGGCGGGTGCCGCCGGGGCCGGCACGCCGAAATCAGCTCGGTGCGGCCCCCGCGTCGTCGACACCTGTGGCGCCGGTGGCGTCGTCGTGGGTGGCCAGGGGATCGCCGAAGCGGCGGATCAGCGCGACCGCCGCCTCGACGACCTCCCCGGCCTCCTCCTCGGTCTCGCTCGTCGCGACCTCGCGTCCGGCCTCGCCGATCACGCTGGTGAGGACCGAGACGGTCAGGCGGTCGGTCGGGGTGTTCGCCGCGCCCAGCAGGACGGCGTTCTGCCGGACCCACTCCCGGCCGCGGGTGCGCCGCATCAGCTCGAACCCCGGCGGGCCGTCGCCGTCCATGAACAGCCGGGCCAGGTCGCGCCGCTGCCAGGATCCCTCCAGGAACGCCCTGGCCCCGGCGATGAACAGCTCGACGGGGTCCTTCACGCCCGACTGCTTGGCCGCGGCGACGCCGGCCGCGGCGGCCTCCTCGTGGGCGGCCTGGTGCTCCTCCCACAGCGCGAGGAACAGCTCGGTCTTGCCCCCGAAGTGGTGGTAGAGGCTGCCCACGCTGGAGCCCGCGCGCTCGACGACGTCCGCGACGTTGGCGTCGGCGAAGCCGTGCTCGGAGAAGACCTCGCGGGCGGCCTGAAGCATGCTCTTACGCGTCTGGGCGGTGCGGCTCCACTCCCACGAGCCGCTCCTGCCGCCGGGCTTGCGTGCCATCTGGGCTCCTTGTCGACAGGGACGACGCCATCGTAGCCGGTCGAATTCTAGAAACTGATTCCAGACCTCTTGACACCCCTTCGGCGGGGAACCAGGCTGGAACCGATTCCTAGAGAACAATTCTAGAAAAGAGTCGCGTCGATGGACTTCTCCCTGAGCCCCGAGGAACTGCAGATCCGTGACACCATCCGCGCGTTCGTCGAGCGGGAGGTCATGCCGCTCGAACCCGAGGTGCTGCGCAGCGAGCGCGCCGGCGGCCCGGGGCTCGACCCCGAGGTCCTGAACGACCTGCGGCTCAAGGCGAAGAAGATGGGCTTCTGGGGGATCAACACCCCCGAGGAGTACGGCGGGGCGGCTCTGGGCCCGGTGATGTCCGCGATCATCGCCATGGAGATGGGCCGGACGTTCGTCCCGTTCAGCTTCGGCGGGTCGGCCGACAACATCCTCTACGCCGGCACCGAGGAGCAGAAGCGGCGCTACCTGATCCCCACCATCGAGGGCGAACGCCGCTCCTGCTTCGCCATCACCGAGCCGGGCGCGGGCTCCGACGCCCGCAACATCCGTACGCGCGCGGTCAAGGACGGCGAAGACTGGGTCATCAACGGCGAGAAGACCTTCATCACCGGCGGCAGCGAGGCCGACTTCGTGATGGTGTTCGCCGTGACCGACCCGGAGAAGGGTGCGAACGGCGGCGTCACCTGCTTCCTGGCCGACCGCGACATGGGCTGGAAGTCCGAGCCGATCCCGACCATGGGGCAGTGGGGCCCGGCCTCGCTGGTGTTCGAGGACGTCAGGGTGCCGGAGGAGAACATCCTCGGCGAGCTCGGCAGGGGCTTCGAACTGGCGATGCAGTGGATCGGCCAGGGCCGCTACATGATCCCCGCGCGGGCCGTCGGCTCGGCCGAGCGCATGCTCCAGATGGCGATCGACTACGCCGGGATCCGCGTGTCGATGGGCAAGCCGATCGCCGAATACCAGGCGATCCAGTGGATGATCGCTGATTCGCAGGTGGAGATCGAGGCGGCCAAGTGGCTCACCCTCCACGCCGCCTGGCGCGTGCAGCGGGGCATGGACGCCCGGCACGCCTCCTCGATCGCCAAGCTGAACGGCGCGGTCATGGCCAACCAGGTCGTCGACCGCGTGCTGCAGATCCACGGCGGCATGGGCTACACCAAGGAACTGCCCATCGAGCGGTGGTATCGCGAGCTGCGCCTGTTGCGGATCTTCGAGGGCACCGACGAGATCCAGCGGCGGACGATCGCCCGCAACCTGCTCAGGGGCCACGCCCGTCTCGGCACGATCGGGGAGTGAGCATGCCGGTAGGAGAGCTGTTCAACCCCCGGTCGATCGCCCTGGTCGGCGCGACGGACAAGTCCGGCTGGTCGATCAGCACGCTGACCAACCTGCGTACGCACGGCTTCCGGGGGCCCGTTCACCTGGTCAACCCGCGCGGCGGCGTGGTGCACGGCGAGCAGGCCCGCCGCAGCCTGTCCGACATCCCCGGCCAGGTCGACCTCGCGTACGTGATGGTGCCGACGACGGCCGTGCTGCCCGTGCTGCGCGAGGGGGCCAAGCTCGGCATCCGCCACTACGTGATCCTCACCGCCGGATTCGGGGAGACCGGGCCGGAGGGCGCCGCCCTGGAGGCGGAGATCGTCGACTTCGCGCGGGAGAACGACCTCACCGTGCTCGGCCCGAACGGCAACGGTTTCATCAACGCCGCCGCGGACGTCACGCCGTACGGCCTGCCGATCCCGTCGCCGCTGCTGCGCGGGTCGGTCGGCGTGGTGCTGCAGAGCGGCGCGCTGGCCAGCTCGGTGCTCGGCTTCGCGCAGGCCCGCAACGTCGGGATCAGCCTGCTCACCTCGATGGGCAACGAGTCGCTCGTCACCGTGACGGACGTGATCCACTACCTGGTGGACGACCCGGCGACCACGGCCATCGCGTTGTTCCTCGAGTCGGTCCGCGACCCGGCCGCGTTCTCCCGGGCGGCGCGCCGGGCGCTGCTCGCGGGCAAGCCGATCGTCGCGCTGAAGATCGGGCGCAGCCGGCTCGCCTCCCGCACGGCCCAGGCCCACACCGGCGCGCTCGTCGGCGACGACAACGTGATCGAGGCGGCGTTCCGGCAGCTCGGGGTGGTGCGGGTGCGGTCGCTCGAGGACCTCATCATCACCGCGGGCCTGCTGGCCGAGGTGGGCCCGCTGCCGGGCCCGCGGATCGGTGTCGTCACGCCCTCGGGCGGCGCGTCGGAGATCATCGCCGACCGGGCCGAGGACGAGGGGCTGGAGCTGCCGGCGTTCGCTCCGGAGACGGTCGCCCGGCTGCGGGAGATCGTGCCGGCCTTCGGGACCGTGCAGAACCCTCTCGACGTCACCGGCTATGTGCTCATCGACCGTACGCTGCTCGGCCGCGCGCTGGAGGCCGTCACCGCCGACCCCGGCGTCGACGCGGTCATGCTGCTGTCGGACCTCCCGCGCGTCGCCCCGCCCGACCCCGCGCCCGTGCACGCCATGTTCGCCGCGAGCGCCAAGCGCATCGCCGAGGCCCCGATGCCTGTCGTCGTCGTGAGCAACGTGCTGACCGACGTCACCGAGTTCGGCCGCGACGTGCAGCGGGAGGCCGGTTTCCCGTACGTCGCGGGCGGAATCGAGCACGGCGTGCACGCCATCGGGGCCGCGGTCCGGTGGTCCAGGGCGTACCGCGCGGCCGTCGAGGCGAACGGAGCCGTCCCGGAGAGGGCCGCGGTGAGCGCCCCGGCGGCCGAGCCCGGGACAGGTGTCTGGGCCGAGCACCGGGCCGCCGCCCTGCTGGCGTCCGCCGGGATCCCGGTCGTGCCCGGCGAGCTCGTGCACGACGAGGAGTCGGCCGTGGCGGCGGCGGTCGGGTTCGGCTACCCGGTCGTCCTCAAGGTCGCCGCCGACGGACTCGGCCACAAGAGCGACGTCGGCGGGGTCCGGCTGGGTCTGGCCGACGCGCGGGCCGTCGAACGGGCCTACCGCGAGGTCGTGGCCGCAGCCGCGGCGGTCCCCGGTGCCGGCCGCGTCGGCGCGCTCGTCCAGCCGCAACGCGGCGGCGGCGTCGAACTGCTGGTCGGCGTCGTACGGGATACGGCGTGGGGGCTCACCCTGGCCGTCGGCCTGGGCGGGATCTGGGTCGAGGCGCTGCGTGACACGGCGCTGCGCGTGCTGCCGGTGGACGCGGCCGAGGTGCGGCGGGCGCTCGACGAGCTGCGCGGCGCCGCGCTGCTGCGGGGCGCCCGCGGCGCCGAGCCGGCCGACCTCGACGCCGTCGCCGAGGTCGTGGCCCGCGTCGCCGCCCTCGCGGAGAGCCTCGGCGACGACCTGGAGTCGCTGGAGATCAACCCCCTGCTCGTCCGCGGCTCCCACGTGGAAGCCCTGGACGCCCTCGTCACCTGGCGGAGATGAAGCCCGGTCGTCCCTCCGGCGCGGCGCTCACCCGCCGCGCCCGGACACCGGACCACGGAGAGGGAGCCCGTGCGAGAACACCGGCCGTGATCGGCGAAGGCGCCCGCATGGCTCCGGCCCGCGCACCGCGTTCATGACCTCGTCCAGATCCACGCCTCGCTGTCCTCGTCACAGGAGGGATTGCCGCCGACCGCGAAGACCGTGTCCCTGCCGGGAACCTTGACCAGGTCGAGCACCTCCGGAGCGTCGCCGATCCTCAATGTCTTCTCGTACGTCAAGGAGCGCCCGTCGAAGTGCAGCAGGATCCGTTTGTTCTCGGAGTGATAGTTGTCCGCGCCGAGCCACACCCCGCCGTGGCCGTCCGACGCCACGGCGTTGCAGGAGACCGCGTCCGCCGGAAGGCCCGAGACCGGGTTCCACCGGTCGCCGTTCCGAGGCATGAGCATCGCGGTGGCCGAGCCGGCACCGGGCAGCAGGATCGACCCGGCGACCCAGCGCCGTCCCCGGGCCGACCACCGCCGGTCGTCCCACCGCCACGCGTCGGCGTGATTATCGAAGATCCACACGATGCGGGGGACGTCGCGGACACCACGGTCGGATACCGCAGGCCCGGCGGCAGCGGTACGGACCGCCACGCGCGCCCGTCCCGGCGCAGGACCGTGCCGGTTCGCCTGTTCTCTCCGGAAGTGCCGACCGCCCAGGCCTCGCTGCCCCCGGTCACGGCGACACTGAGCATCACGGCGCCGGCGTCGGCCGTTCTCGTCTCCGTCCAGGTGCCGCCGGACGGCCGCGTCTCCGTACCCCCTCACCTCCATGTAGTCCCTGAGTGGCTTCGCGCCGACCGCGCGGCTACCCGGGGCCCTCCGGCGGGAGCGCCGGAGGGCCGTCGTGCCGTCGGGGTCAGGGGCGGTGGCTCGACAGGACGAGGGTGGCGGCGGAGGCGAACATGCCGCCGTTGCCGAGGACCACGCTGATCTCGGCGCCGGGCACCTGCGCCGCCGCCTCGCCGCGCAACTGCCGTACGGACTCCTGGATGGCGAACATCCCGTACATGCCGGTGTGGGTGTAGGAGAGGCCGCCGCCGTTGGTGTTGAGCGGTAGGCGGCCGCCGGGGGAGGTGTGGCCCTCGGCGATGAACGGCCCGGCCTCGCCGCGCTTGACGAAGCCGAGGTCCTCAAGCCCGTAGACGGGCACGTGCGCGAAGGCGTCGTAGATCATGAGGTGGTCCACGTCGTCGTGGGAGACGCCCGCCTCGGCGAAGGCGGCCTCGCCGGAGCGGCGGAAGGCGGCGGAGGTGGTGAAGTCCTCCATCTGGGAGATGATCGGCGACTCGGCGGACTCGCCGGATCCGAGCAGATGGACCGGTGACCTGCGGGCGCGCTCCTCGGTCGTCACGATCAGCGCCCCGCCGCCGTCGGTGACGAGGCAGCACTCCAGCAGGTGGAAGGGATAGGCGACCATCCGGGAGGCGAACACGTCCTCGACGGTGATCAGGTCCTGGAACATGGCTCGGGGGTTCAGGTGCGCCCACCGGCGCTGCGCGACCGCGACCTCCGCGAGCTGCTCGTGCGTGAGCCCGGTCTCCTTCATGTAGCGCAGCGCCGTCAGCGTGAACATCGTGGGCGGGCCGAGCACGCCGTACGGCAGTTCGAACTGGCCGATCAGCGAATCGGGGCCGAGGGCCGGGCGGGGCGCGCCGACCCGCGACCGCCCGGACTCGCCGTGGGTGACGAGCACGGTGGTGCACAGGCCGGCCCGGATCGCCGCCGCGGCGTGCCGTACGTGGAAGAGGAAGGACGAGCCGCCCACGCCGGTGCCGTCGAGCCAGGCCGGAGCGATGCCGAGGGCGTGCGCGATCTGGATCGGGCCGGGCATGCCCACGGTGGCGACGCCGTCGATGTCGTCCTTGGTCATCCCGGCGTCGGCGAGGGCGTTGCGCGCGGCCTGGAGGTGGAGCTGCGCGGTGGACATGTGGGGGAGCTTGCCGAGCTCGTCGGTCTCGGCCGCGCCCGCGATCACGATGTTCATCGGGCGGGACCTCCAGCGGGCTCGAAGAGGGGCACGTGCACGTCGCCGCGCTGTTCGAACACCACGCGCAGCTCCATGTCCAGGGGCAGGTTCTCCGGTGTGATCTCCACGCCGACGATGTTCGTCATCATCCGCACGCCCTCCTCCAGCTCCACGACCGCGATCGCGTACGGCCCGTCCTGCTCGAAGCCGGGAGCCGGGCGGTGGCTGATCACGTACGAGTAGAGGGTCGCCCTGCCGCTCGCCGTCACCCACGAGACGTCGTCCGAGCCGCAGTGCGGGCAGGCGGGCCGTGGATAGAAGTAGTGCCGCGAGCAGGCGCGGCAGCGCTGGATCCGCAGCCGTCCCTGCGCCGTGCCGTCCCAGAACGGCTGGGTCTCCGGGGTCGGTTTCGGGACGGGCTTGTGTGATGCGGTCATCGTTCTCCTGCCACCCGGGAGGTAAGTCCTGGAGTTGGATTCTAGAACTTGAATCTAGATCTGGCGAGGGCCGATGTCGCGACACGGGGATCCCGTTGCCGCGCCGGCCGAAGAACACGTGCTCACAGCCCTTGACTCCGGCCGTGAGGAGGCGGAGCATTCGTAGAAATGAATTCTAGAGCTGCCTTCTAGAACTCATCGCAGGGACGGGGGCTGACGAGAAAGGCATGTCAATGAGCCTGTCCTACGTACGCGAGCTCGACGAGTACCCCACCGGTGCGCGTCGCATGAAGATCCTCACGATGGCCGTGCTGGCCGTTCTCATCGGCTCCTATGAGGCGCAGATCGCCCCGGTGGTCCCGCTGCTGCTCAAGGACCTCGACATGTCCCTCGCGACGTACGGCGCGGTGTCCGGGGCGGCGGCGGTCGCGGGGGCCGTCGCGTCGGCGCTCGGCGGCAGGCTCACCGACCGGCTCGGCAGGGTGCGCCTGCTGGTTCCGCTGATGTTGCTGACCGCCCTGTGCTGCTTCGCCATGACACTCGTTCACAGTCCACGGGACCTGCTGATCGCCAGGATCGTGCTGGCCTTCGTCGACGGAGTGGCGATGGCGAGCACGGCGCCGCTGGTCCGCGACTTCTCGCCGCGCCTCGGCCGGGCCCAGGCGTTCGGCTTCTGGACCTGGGGCCCGGTCGGGGCGAACTTCCTCGCCGCCGCCGTGGCGGGCTGGACGCTGCCGATCTTCGACGACTCCTGGCGGTCGCAGTTCGTCATCATGGGCTGCTTCTCGCTCGTCATCTCGATCGTCATCGCCCTCAACATCGCCGATCTGTCGCCCGAGTTGCGCGCGCAGATCCAGCACACCGAGCGCCAGGCCAGCGACGTCGTCGACCTGACCAAGCCGGCCAGGGTCTCCTCGCTGTTCGCCCGGCCCAACATCTGGGCCCATGTGGTCGGCATCTCGCTGTGGCTGGTGCTCTACATCACGCTCACCCTGTTCGGTCAGACCATGCTGGTCGGCGCCCTGGGCGTCACGGCCGCCGAGGCGTCCACGATCATGGCGTGCTTCTGGAGCCTCAACCTGATCACGCTGATCGTCGCCGGCCGCGTCTCCGACCGCACCCAGCTGCGTAAGCCGATCACGCTCGCCGGCACCGTCGCGGCCGTGCTGGTCACCGCCTACCTGGCGTACATCCTGGGCAGTGAAGGCGTCTCCAGCGGTCTGCTCATGGTCGTCGGCGCGCTGCTCGGCGGCTCGCTCGGCGTGGCGTACGCCCCCTGGATGGCCAACTACTCCGAGGACGCCGAGGACGTCGACCCCCGGCTGCAGGGCACGGCCTGGGGCCTGTTCGGCTTCCTGACCAAGGCGATCGCCGTGGTCGGCCTGCTGGTCATCCCGCACGTGGTCGAGGCCACGAGCTGGCAGACCTGGCTGGTGGTCTCCCTGGTGTGCCTGGCGCTGTTCGCGCCCGCCGTCTTCCTGTTCCACGGCCCGTGGCGGCGCGAGCGGGCCGAGGCGGCCGGCCGCGAGGCCAGGGTCGCGGTGGCGGACTAGAACCCGGGTCAGGCGGGCGGGTAGCCGCCCAGGCCCGTGCCGAGCAGGCCGAAGACCCGTTCGACGTCCGCGCGGTGGGCGCGCTCGATCTCCTCGTCGGGCCCGCCCTCCCGCACCCGCTGCCGCAGCCGCCGGTACAGCGTCCGCTGCGCGCCGACCAGCGTCGAGGCGACGACGCGCGGCAGCGGGTCGCCGGGCTCGGCGCCCGCCTCGGCCGCCAGCGCGTCGGCGAGCACCCGGACGATCCGCTCGTTGACCTCGTGCATCTTGCGCTGCAGGGAGGGGTTGCCGCTGACCAGGTCGAAGAAGCCGCGCGGATGGACGAGGTCGCGCCGCATGCCGGGGACGAGCCTGGTCTGCGCCAGGCACAGCGCCCGGAAGGAGTCGAGGATCGAGACCCCGGCGGGACGGTCGGTGACCGCCGCCAGGGACATCGCCTCCCGGTCCTCCGCCCGGTAGAAGACCAGGTCCTCCTTGGTCGGGAAGTGGTTGAACACCGTCTTCTTCGACACCTGCGCGGCCGCCGCGATCTCGTCCACGGTGACCTCGTCGAACCCCCGGGCGCGGAAGAGCGCGTTGGCGGTGTCGGCGATGAGCTGCCGCGTCCGGTTCTTCTTCAGCTCCCGCAGCCCGCTCATGGGGCACAGCGTATCGGTCCCATGAATTACACCTGGTGTACTGTTACACCAAGTGTAAGCAGGGGAGGCGGGATGACGCATCCGGCGGTGGTCACCACCGGGCTGACCAAGCACTACGGCGACGTCGAGGCCGTGCGCGGCATCGACCTGACCGTGCACAGAGGGGAGATCTTCGGCTTCCTCGGCCCGAACGGCGCGGGCAAGTCCACGACGATCAGCATGCTCTGCACCCTGACCAGGCCCACGGCCGGCGAGGCGCGTGTGGCCGGACACGACGTGGTGCGCGAACGCGACGAGGTGCGGCGCTCGATCGGGCTGGTCTTCCAGGACCCGACGCTGGACGGCTACCTGACGGCCGAGCGCAACCTGCGCTTCCACGCCGAGCTGTACGGCGTGCCCCGCGCGGACGTCGGTCCGCGACTGCGGGGCGTGCTCGAAATGGTGGGGCTGTGGGACCGGCGCAAGGCCAGGGTCGCCACGTTCTCCGGCGGTATGAGACGGCGGCTGGAGATCGCCCGCGGCCTGCTCCACTCGCCGCGGGTGCTGTTCCTCGACGAGCCCACCGTGGGCCTGGACCCGCAGACGAGGAGCTCGATCTGGTCCTACATCCGGGAGCTGAAGGAGGCCGAGGACATCACGGTCTTTCTCACCACCCACTACATGGACGAGGCCGAGCACTGCGACCGCATCGCCATCATGGACGGCGGCCGGATCATCGCGCTCGACACCCCGGACGCGCTGAAGGCCGGTGTCGGCAAGGACCGCGTCCAGATCGAGACCGACGACGGCGCGGCGGCCGTCGCCGCCCTGGACGAGCGGTTCGGCATCCGGGCCGTCGCGTCCGGGGACGTGGTGGTCTTCCAGGTGGACGAGGGGGAGCGGTTCGTCCCGGAGCTGTTCTCCCGGTCGGGACTGCCGATCCGGTCCGTCAGCGTGGCCCGGCCCAGCCTCGACGACGTGTTCATGTCGTACACCGGCCGGTCGATCCGTGACGCCGAGTCGAGTGGCGCACGCGGCCCGGGGGCGCTCGCGGCGGCGCGGGGAGGCCGGCGATGACCGTGACGCCGAAGGGGACGCCCCCGGACGTGCCTCAGGACGTGCCGGCCTCCGGCGACACGGCGGCGGGCCCGCGGGACCGGACGCCGGCGACCGCCCTGCGCGTCGCGGCGGTGCGGGTGCCGGGGCGCAGCGCGGCGAGCGAACTGCGCGCGGTCAAGGTGGTCTGGCAGCGCGAGATCATCCGGTTCTTCAACGGCCCGCTGCGGATCCTCACCTCTCTCGTGCAGCCGTTCCTGTTCCTGTTCGTCCTCGGCACCGGTCTGTCGCAGCTCACCTCGGGCGGCACCGGCGGGCTCGGCCTGCGGACCTTCCTCTACCCGGGCATCCTCGCCATGGCCGTCCTGTTCACCGCCATGTCCTCGGCGGCCTCGATCGTCTGGGACCGCGAGTTCGGCTTCCTGCGGGAGATGCTGGTCGCGCCGGTGTCCCGCGCGTCGATCGTCGTCGGCAAATGCCTGGGCGGGGCCACGGTCGCGGCCGTCCAGGGCCTCGTCGTCATCTGCATCGCCGGGGCGGCCGGCGTGCCGTACGCGCCGGGTCTGATGCTCGGCGTGTTCGGCATCCAGGTGCTGCTGGCCTTCACCATCACGGCCTTCGGGGTCGCGATGTCCGTGCGGGTGAGGCAGATGCAGTCGTTCATGGCGCTCAACCAGCTGCTGATCATGCCGCTCTACTTCATGTCGGGCGCGATGTTCCCCGCGTCGGACCTCCCCGCGTGGCTGACCGCGCTCAACCGGATCGACCCCCTGTCGTACGCCGTGGACCCCATCCGGCGGCTGGTCTTCGCCCACCTGGACCTGGCGCCCGCCGTACGCGCCCGGCTCGCGCCGGGGATGACGTGGGGCGGCTGGCACGTCCCCATCGCGGTCGAGGTGGCCGTCCTCGCGGCCCTCGGGCTCGCCCTGCTCGCGACCGCGATCACGCAGTTCGGCAGAGCGGACTGAGCGTCGCACGGCACGGCCCCGCGTGCGTGAAACCGATGGACGCCGACGGGCACCGGTTGGATATTGTGTGGGCCATGTCGAGCCCCGAGGCATCCAGGATGGGGGCTTTCGGTCACGCCGTCAGCCCCCTGAACCACTGAGTTCGTGAATCTGTCGTCCCGCCGCGTCCGCGGCCGGACGAACGCGCTCCCGGGTGCTGACCGCGGTGACGAGACGTCCCCTTCTCGTGCTTCTCATCGCCTCGGAGCCACTCGATGCCTCTGTCGCTGTATTCGCTCGCCATGGCGGTCTTCGCCATGGGTACCTCGGAGTTCATGCTCGCCGGCCTCCTGCCGGACATCGCCGCGGATCTCGGCGTGACCGTCGGAACGGCGGGCACGCTCACCTCGGCCTTCGCGATCGGCATGATCGCCGGCGCCCCGCTCATGGCCGGGCTCGCCCGCAACCGGCCTCCCCGGTCCGGCCTCCTCGTCTTCCTCCTCGTCTTCGTGGCGGCCCACGTCGCGGGCGCTGCCACATCGAGCTTCCCCGTCCTGTTCGCGACCCGGATCGTCGCCGCGCTCGCGAACGCGGGGTTCCTCGCCGTGGCCGTGACGACGGCCGCCGCTCTCGTCCCCGCGAACCGCAAGGGGCGGGCTCTCGCCGTGCTGCTGTCCGGCACGACGGTGGCGACCGTCGCGGGGGTCCCGGGAGGGGCGGTCCTCGGCACGCTGCTCGGGTGGCGGGTCACGTTCTGGGCCGTCGCCGTCCTCTGCGTGCCCGCGGCCGCCGGCGTCCTTCACGGGATCCCGGCGCGTTCCCCGGGCGAGCCCGGCGGGCGGGTCCTGCGATCGGAACTCGCGCAGCTCCGGAGTCGGCGCCTGATCCTGGTCATGCTGCTCGGGGCGCTGGTGAATGCGGCGACCTTCGCGAGCTTCACCTTCCTCGCCCCCGTCGTGACCGGCACCGCGGGGCTGGATCCGCTGTGGATCCCGGTCGTCCTGGTGCTCTTCGGCGCGGGCTCGTTCACGGGCGTCACCGTCGCGGGACGGCTGTCCGACCGGCACTCCGGGCTGGTTCTCGCGGCCGGCGGTCCGCTGCTGCTCATCGGCTGGCCGGCGCTGGCCGTTCTGGCCGGAGAGCCGGTCGTCCTGCTCATCCTGGTGTTCGTCCAGGGCGCGCTGTCGTTCGCCGTGGGCAGCACCCTGATCACACGAGTCCTCTACGAGGCGGCGGGAGCGCCGACCATGGCCGGCTCGTACGCGACCGCGGCGCTGAACGTCGGCGCCGCCGCCGGGCCGCTCATCGCCGCGGCCACCCTCGGCACCGCCGCCTCCGGCGAAGGGACCGGAGACCTCGGCCCACTGTGGGTGAGCGGGCTTCTCGTCGCGATCGCACTGCTCGTCGCCCTCCCTTCCGCGGTCTTCCGGCACGGCCCTCTCGAATGCGGTGAGGAGCAACGGGCCGATCCGGACTGAGCCGCGCGGAGGGGCGGGAAGTTCCGATTATCGGAACGGGAGGTTCTACTTTGCGTGTTCATTAAGTAACTTTCCGCAAGGGGAACCGGCTCGTCGAGCGGAGGAGACCGACCATGACGGCGGGAATCGTGGACACGTCCATCACCGGCATGACCGGCCGGGTGCGGAGGCGGGTCGACGAACTGCTGGCCGACTTCCTCGACGCGCGGCGTCCCCCGGTCGGCGATCCGGACGTCGCCGAGGGCTACCGGCTGCTGCGCGAGTTCGTGGTCGAGGGCGGCAAGCGCATCAGGCCGCTGCTGTGCTACTGGGGCTGGCGGGGCGCGGGCGGCGACGCGCCGCACGAGGACCGGGCCGTCACCACCGGCGCGGCGCTGGAGCTCTACCACGCCGGCCTGCTGATCCACGACGACGTCATGGACGGCAGCGAGCTGCGCCGTGGACGCCCGACCATCCACAGGGGCCTCGCCCGGGCTCCGCGGTGGCCGGGAGCGGAGACCTTCGGCCGGTCCGCCGCCATCCTGCTCGGCGTGCTCGCGCAGGCGTGGGCGGACGAACTGCTCGCGGACGCCACCGTCGGCGACGCGCGCGGGCGGGCGGCGCGTGAGTTGTTCAACCGGATGCGCACAGAGGTCGTCACCGGTCAGTACCTCGACATCCTGGCGCACACGCGCGCGGACGCGGACGTCGAACAGGCCCTGACGGTCATCCGCTACAAGACCGCCCGATACACGGTCGAGCGCCCGCTGCAGATCGGCGGGGCGCTCGCCGGGGCGCCGCCCGCCACGCTGGAGGCCTACTCCCGGTTCGGACTGCCGCTGGGGGAGGCGTTCCAGCTGCGCGACGACGTCCTCGGCGTCTTCGGCGATCCCGCCGTCACCGGCAAACCGGTCCTCGACGACCTGCGCGAGGGCAAACGGACCGTGCTCATGGCGCACGCGTACGCGCGGGCACGGGGACCCGAACGGGACCTGCTGCGGACCTGGCACGGCGACCCGGGGCTGGACGAGCGGCGGGCCGCCGAGCTCCGGCAGGTCATCGTGGACACCGGCGCCCTCGACGAGGTCGAGGAGCTCATCGCCATGCGGGCCGGGCAGGCGATCGAGGCGCTGCGCGACCAGGCGATCGCCCCGGAGGCGGCGCGGGCGCTCGCGGTGCTCACCGAGCGGCTCACCCGCCGCGTCCGGTGAGGCGCGCGACCGGCACGCCCGCCCTTCCCACGACCTCCGCCGCCGCGGCCCCTCCGGCCTCCTCCACGCCCGGCCGTACGGCTGCGCGCCGCACCTGGTGCCGTTGGCACGCCTGGTGCGCCCACGCGCGGCCCTAGGTGGGCCGGGGGGACCCCCGGCAGGAACGACCTGATCTTCTCTCCCCCCTCCGCCGCTCGGCGACGAGCGTGACCAGTCACCGAAACACCGGCCGCCGTGCCGACAACAGATGGGGTGAAGTGCTGTGACCGAAACCACCATGCCGAACGACAACCGGCTCAGCCTGAGCACCAGGGCCGCGCGCAACCTGGCCACGACGACCAAGACCCAGCCGCAGATGCAGGAGATCACCTCCCGTCATCTGCTGCGCGTGCTGCCGTGGATCGAGGCGGTGGGCGGCGCCTACCGGGTCAACCGGCGGCTGACCTACCAGATGGCCGACGGGCGGGTGACGTTCGTCTCGACCGGGGCGGACGTGCGGGTCATCTCCGCCGAGCTGTGCGAGCTTCCCGCCCTGCGTGGCTACGGCGACGCCGACGTGCTCGCCGCGATGGCGGACCTGTTCACCCAGAGCGAGTACGAGGCCGGCCAGGTCATCGCCGAGGCCGGCACCCCGATGGACGAGGTCGTGCTCCTGGCCCACGGCAAGGTGGACAAGCTCGGCCAGGGGGCGTACGGGAACGAGACGCTGCTCGGCGTGCTGGCCGACGGCGAGTACGTCGGCGAGCAGATGCTGGTGAACACGGACGCGCGGTGGGAGTGGACGGTCAAGGCCGTGACGCCGTGCACCGTGCTCACCCTCGGCAGGGAGGAGTTCGAACGGCTGCTCACCCTGTCGGACAGCCTGCGTGAGCACGTGCAGGCCTACCACGAGGACCCGGACCGGCCGGTGAACCGGTATGGCGAGGCGGAGATCGCGCTGGCGGCGGGGCATGAGGGTGAGGCGACGCTGCCGGGGACGTTCGTGGACTACGAGCTGGGGCCGCGTGAGTACGAGCTGAGTGTGGCGCAGACGATTTTGCGGGTGCATTCGCGGGTGGCGGATCTGTACAACGAGCCGATGAACCAGACCGAGCAGCAGTTGCGGCTGACGATCGAGGCGTTGCGGGAGCGTCAGGAGCACGAGCTGGTCAACAACCGCGACTTCGGGTTGCTGCACAACGCCGATCTCAAGCAGCGTGTGCACACCCGCTCCGGCCCGCCCACCCCCGACGACCTCGACGAGCTGCTCACCATGGTGTGGAAGAACCCGAGCGTCATGTTCGCCCACCCCAAGGCGATCGCGGCCTTCGCCCGTCAGTGCAACAGCAGGGGCATCTACCCGCAGACGGTGGACATCAACGGCCAGAAGGCGCCGGCCTGGCGCGGGGTGCCGATGCTGCCGTGCAACAAGATCCCGGTCAACGACAAGGGCATCAGCTCGATCATGGTCATGCGCCTGGGGGAGAAGGACCAGGGTGTGGTCGGCCTGCGCCGCACCGGGCTGGTGGACGAGTACGAGCCCGGCCTGTCGGTGCGCTTCATGGGCATCGACGAGAAGGCGATCATCTCCTACCTGGTGACCACCTACTACTCGGCGGCCGTCCTGGTCCCCGACGCCCTCGCCATCCTGGAGAGTGTCGAGGTCCTCTGATGTCCTCCTACCGGCTGCCGGACTTCTACCTCCCCTATCCGCCGCGGCTGAACCCGCACGTGGAGACCGCCCGGGCGCACACCCGGGGGTGGGCGGCGGACATGGGCATGCTCGACGACCCGGACATCTGGACCGAGGAGTCGCTCGAGGCGATGGACTACGGCCTGATGTGCGCCTACACCCATCCCGACTGCTCCGCCTCCGAACTGGACCTGGTCACGGACTGGTACGTGTGGGTCTTCTACTTCGACGACCACTTCCTGGAGACGTTCAAGCGCAGCAGGGACCTGGACGGCGCCCAGGACTACCTGGACCGGCTGGACGCGTTCATGTCGGACGACCCGCCCGAGCCGTCCAATCCCGTCGAGCGGGGCCTGGCCGACCTGTGGCCCAGGACCGTGCCCGCCATGTCGGAGGCGTGGCGGCGCCGGTTCGTCCGGGTCACCCGTGACCTCCTGCAGGAGTCGATGTGGGAGCTGTTCCACATCGAGCGGGAGGCCGTCTCCAACCCGATCGAGTACATCGAGGAGCGCAGGAAGGTCGGCGGCGCCCCGTGGTCGGCCGCGCTGGTGGAGCACGCGGCCGGGGCGGAGCTGCCGGCCCGGC
>NZ_JBFAOO010000073.1:0-34230 GCF_040675265.1 Microbispora sp. NPDC049633 | reverse complement strand
CCTCACACCCCCCCCGCCCGCCCTGGCGGCGGGGGGGGGGGGGGGGGGGGGGGGGGCCCGGGCCAAACTTGCTCTCGTTCCCGCGGGGGGGGGGGGGGCCGAGCCGGGGCCGCCCCCCCCGCCCCCGTTCGCCCCGCCCGTACGGCCGGGCGGGGCCGCCTCGGTCAGGAGTCGTGCGCGGCCGCTCCCGCGGCGGAGCCGTTCACGACGAGCACGCGCTCACGCTCGGGCACCTCGATGGCCGGGAACGTGCCGGTGTCGACGATGCCGTGCTCCCGGTACGCCGCCTCGATCAGCGCGTACGCCTGGGGTTCGAGCTTCCACAGCGCCCGCCACTCCTTGGCGACGAGGAGCGGGATGCCCACCTCCTGGGCGATGTCGGCGGCCCGGGGGACGTACCTGCGCGCGATCTGCTGGTCCCAGTACTGCCGGGCGGTCCGCAGCTGGGCCGCGCGCTGGGCGGTGTCGACGACGGGTGCCGGCTCGGCCGCGACGTCCTCCTCCTCGTCGTCGATCAGCTCGGCGATGGCCGCGGCGGGCAGCGCCACGGCGGCCGGCGGCTGCTCGGGTTCGGGCGCCCAGGGCACCGGCGGAGCGAGGTCGATCAGCGCGGAGGTGTTGTAGAGCGCGCCGATCTGGGACAGCAGGGCCTCCTGCCGCTTCTCGTCCACGGCGAGGCCGGTGTACTCCACGGCCTGGTCCATCGCCTTGTCGAGCCTGGCCATCGCGGTCCGCAGCTTGCGGCCGGACGCCCCCGCCTCGCGCAGCGCGCGGACCCGCTTGGCGGCCAGCGCCACCCTGGTCAGCCTCCGGTGGGCGTCCACCTCGCTCGCCGTACGGTCGCTCGCCTCGGCCAGGCCGACCCGGACCAGCACCCGCTCGGGGGTGAGCCGCCAGTTGATGCGGCCCCTGCCGGTGATGCGGACCCGCTCGATGGCCATGCCGCGCTCCCACAGCCAGGCGGCGACGAGCGGGGCGGCGAGGCGGAAGACGGCCTCGGCGACGCTGCGGGCGTCCATGCTCGACAGGACGGCCGACAGGGAGGTGAAGACCCACACGGCGATGCCGTCGATGCCGGCCGAGTAGTTCTCCCGCATGTTGCGGCGCGCCCGTACGGCGCTGGTGATGACGGCGACCTCGATGAAGGCGAACAGCAGGAGCCGCAGCGGCCCGTCGAACCCGAGGACGTCGCCGGAGAAGCGCCACATGCCCTGGGCGGAGACGCCCGTGGCGATGCTGGCGGCGACGATGGTGAGGATGTCCTCGGTGGGCCGGCCGGCCGCCCAGCGGCGGAAGAGACGGATCAGGGCGCGCAGGGCGAAGAAGGCCAGGACCAGCAGGACCAGGGCGATGACGCTGATGATGGCTGTTCCGACCGGATGGGCCGACACGAAGGCGGTTATTTGGTCAATGGGGGGCATCAGTCACGGTCTCTCGACGTCCGACGGTTTTCCTCGAGATCATCCCAGAGGGGCGTCGTTCTGTGTGCGAAACACGCCTGCCCGTGACCCCCGTCGCCGGGGGCCCGCACGGAGGTGTGGCCATGGCGGGACATTGACCGGCCGGGGGCCGGTACGTACGTTCCGGGCAGCGTGGAGGACAGGCGACGCCCGGAGGCGACGATGACAGACCGGTCCGGCACCACATGGCCCTGGCCCGACTTTCCGCCCGGCCCCCTGGGCACCCCCTCGCCCGATCTCGCACGCAGGCAGGCGGATGGCCCGATGGAGCCGGTCACCATGCCGAGCGGAGACCGGGCTCCGATGATCGTCAGGTACGAGGACGTCAGGACCGTGCTCACCTCGCCCGCCGGCAGCCGCAACCTGCGGGCGGCGGGCCTGCCCAGAATGGTCAGCGGCACCGGCCTGGACGACGACCCGGCGGCGCTGATCAACCAGGATCCGCCCGAACACACCCGCTACCGCCGCATCATGCAGAGCACCTTCACCCCCCGGCAGATCGAGCGCTGGCGGCCCCGGGCGGCGGCCATCGCCGGCGAACTGCTCGCCGCGGCCGGCGACGAGTTCGACGTGGTCGCCGACTTCGCCCTGCCGCTGCCCGCACGGGTGATCTGCGAGGTGCTCGGCGTGCCGATGGACCGGTTCGAGCAGTTCCGCGGCTGGACGGAGATGTTCCTGTCCTCCTCCGAGGCGAGCGCCGAAGCCAGGGCGGAGGGGTTCGCCGCGTTCATGGCGTACGCGCGCGAACTGATCGCGGAGCACCGGACCAGGCCGGGCGACGACCTCATCGACCTGCTCATCTCGGCGCGCGACGGGGAGGACGCGCTGAGCGAGGACGAGCTGACCCACATGGTGTTCACGCTGATCATGGCGGGGCACGAGACGACCGCCTCGATCATCATCCGGGGCACGTTCCGCCTGCTGTGCCACCCGGAGCGGTACGCGGAGCTGGCCGCCCGGCCCGAGCTGCTGGAATCCGCGGTGGAGGAGATCCTGCGATACGAGGGGCCGGGCGGGAACGGCCTGCTCCGGCTGGTGACGGAGGACGTCGAGCTGTCCGGCGGCACCATCCCGGCGGGGACCGTCGTCCTGCCCAACCCGGCGGCCGCCAATCACGATCCCTCGGCGTTCGACGATCCGTCGCGGTTCGACATCCGGAGGTTCGCCGGGGCGACGCCCAATCCGCAGCTGGCGTTCGGTCACGGCCCCCACTACTGCCTGGGGGCGAACCTGGCCAGGATGGAGCTGCAGGAGGCGTTCCGCGCCCTGGTCACGCGGCTGCCGGGCCTGCGCGCGCAGGAGGACCTCGCGGCCGTGCGATGGACCGACGATTTGATCCACCGGCCGCGGCGCCTCCTGGTGAAGGCCGGCTGAATCCGGACGACCTCGGCCCGGCCGTGCCGGCCGAGGTCGTCCTGCGAGCCGGGCCGTGATCGGCGGGGGTGTCAGATGTCCAGGTTGAGGCGGGCGATGGGCTCCACGAGCTCCTCCTCCTCGTAGCGCAGGTGCGACAGCAGCACGTCCGACAGCAGGTCCACCTGGTCGCGTACGCCGTCGAGCCGGTCCGGGTCCTCGATCATGGCGATGAGCGCGGCGTCCAGCTCCGTCAGCACCCCGGCGATGACCTCGTGCTCCTGCTCCAGCCGGGCCACGACCGGCGCCAGCGACTCCTGCGCCGAGGCCAGCATCGGGAACATGTGCTCGTCCTCGATCGTGTGGTGGGTGGTCAGCAGGCGGCAGTACGACGCGCAGAACGTGCCGAGCGTCCAGTAGTTCTGCCGCATGGTGAGCTCGTTGATCATCGAGCGGAGGGCGGCGGCGTCGGAGCGGCCCGCGGCGACCTGCTCCAGGGCGTCCCTGATCTGGGTCAGCTCCCGGCGCAGGTGGTCGTGGATGAGCACGAGCCGGCGGCCGTTGGCCTGCTGCTGGGGCGTGAGCGCGGTGATGTCCCGCTTGGGCAGCCGGGGCCGGGTGGCCTCGTCGAGCGCCGCCCCCGCCGGTGTCCCGCCCGCGACCCGGATCGGGCTCCCGGTGCTCGCCCCCGGGGCCCGTCCGCGCTCCCGCGCCACGGCCTCGCGTACGGCGGGGGCGACCTCCTCGGCGAAGACCTTGAGGTCCCTGTCGTCGTCCACGGCGAGCACGAACACGCTCATGCCGTGGCGGAGCGCGAGCTCGGTCAGCTGCTCGGCCCAGACGGCCGGCGGCCCGTCGAGGAAGCCCTCCCCGGCGACGGCGGAGAAGCGGCCGTCGATGTTGTAGACGCGGCGGATCTCGCCGGGGTCGCGCCCGGCCCGCTCGGCCGCGGCGTCGAGGATCTCGCTCATCGCGCCCAGCTCGCCCGGCGCGGCGTACCCGGACGAGGGCACCCACCCGTCGCCGAGCCGCCCGGTCAGCTCCAGCATGCGCCGCTTGTAGGCGCCGATCCACAGCCCGATCGGATGCGGGGGGAACGGCCCCGGACGCGCGCCGTCCAGCCGGTAGTGCCTGCCGTCGAGCCGTACGGGCTCACCGCCCGGCGTCCACAGCGCGCGGAGGACCGCGACGGCCTCCTCCAGCGCGTCCACGGCCTCGCCGGGGCCGCGGCGCGGGCCACCCATGGCGGCGATGCCGTCCCAGAACGCGCCGGAGCCGAGCCCCAGCTCGACCCGGCCGCCGCTCAAAATGTCGAGGGACGCGGCGGCCCTGGCGAGCACCGCCGGCGGCCGCAGCGGCAGGTTCACCACGTCGGGGAACAGCCGCACCCGCTCGGTGCGCCCCGCGAGCGTGGCCAGCAGCGTCCAGGTGTCCAGGAACGACGGCTGGTAGGGGTGGTCCTGGACGCCGATGACGTCGAGCCCGATCTCGTCGGCCAGCACGGCCTGCCGGACGATCCGGTGGTGTCCCGCCGCGTCCGGCGTGAGAAACGCCCCGAACCACAGCTCATGTCCGAAGTCGGCCATTAATTCGCTACCTTTCCGCGTCCCGGACCGGGAGCCTACCTTCGTGACGAGATCTGGCGACATGACCCTGGCGGCCCCCGCCGGCACCGTCCTGTCGGTCGTGATCGGCTCGCGCGCGTACGGGCTGGAGACCGAGGAGTCGGACGTCGACAGGCGGGGCGTGTTCGTGACGCCCACCCCGATGTTCTGGCGGCTCGACAAACCGCCGGATCACGTGGAGGGGCCGCTGCCCGAGCAGTTCTCCTGGGAGGTCGAGCGGTTCTGCGTCCTCGCGCTGGAGGGCAACCCGGTCGTGCTGGAGTGCCTGTGGTCGCCGCTGGTGGAGCTGTCCACCCCGGTGGGCGAGCGGCTGCTGGCGATACGCCGGGCCTTCCTGTCCGGGAAGGCCGAGCGGGCGTTCGCGGGTTCGGCCGAACGGCAGTTCCGCCGGCTCGGGCCGCAGGACCCGCCCGGGCCGGACGGCGACGTCAGGCGGTGGAAGATGGCGATGCACATGATCCGGCTGCTGCGGGGCGCCGTCCACCTGGCCCGGCACGGGGAGCCGTCGATCGACGCGAGCGCCTGCCGCGACCGGCTGCTCGCCGTACGGCGGGGCGAGACGCCCTGGCCCGAGGTGCTGGCGTGGCGCGCGCGGCTGCTGGCCGAGCTGGACGAGTGGGCCGGGAGCGCGCTGCCCGGCCGCCCGGACCGGGCGGCCGTCGAGGAGTTCCTGATCGACGTGCGGAGGTCGGCCCTGTGACCCGCGCGGAAGGAGAGAGGCCGTGACCGAGGTCCTGCCGCCCTGGCTGCCCGAGATCGCTGCCGGCGAGCGGCACCCGCTGGCGTTCGCCACGGTCAGCGGCGCGCACCTGTACGGGTTCCCATCAGTGGACTCCGACGTCGACCTGCGCGGCGTGCACGTGCTGCCCGCCGAGGAGGTCGTCGGCCTGCGCATCGGGGAGGAGACCGTGACCCGCTCGTGGGTGCGCGAGGGCGTGGAGGTCGACCTCGTGACCCACGACCTCGCCAAGTTCTGCCGGCTGCTGCTCGGCCGCAACGGCTACGTCCTCGAACAGCTGCTGTCGCCGCTGGTCGTGACCACCTCCCCGCTGCACGAGGAGATGCGGGCCCTCGCGCGGGGCTGCCTGACCCGGCACCACGCCCATCACTACCTCGGTTTCGCACGCACCCAGCGGCGGCTGTTCGACCGCACGGGGGAGCTGAAGCCGCTGCTCTACGCGTTCCGGGTGCTGCTGACGGGCATCCACCTCATGCGCACGGGCGAGCTCGTCGCCGACCTCACCCTGCTCCTCGACGACGGGCCGTCGTACCTGCCCGGCCTGGTGGAGGCCAAGCGGGCGGCCGAGCACGGCGGGCTGCCGGGCGGCGCGCCCGGCAGCGAACGGCTCGCTGCCGACCTCGACGCGCTCACCGCCCGCCTGGAAGACGCCCGGGACGTCGCCGCGCTGCCGGACGCCCCGTCGGCCCGCGACGCCCTGCACGACCTCGTCGTACGGGCCCGCCTGGCGGGCCGCTGATCCGGTCGAACGGGACGGGACACGCGAACAGCGCGGGTGCCGCCCCACGTCGCGACGCCATCGCGGATAATGGGGCGACGCCGCCACATCCCAGGAGAACGCTTTGACCACTCCGTTCGGCAAAGACAACCTCGACCTGGCTGCGAGCGCGCAGGCACTGGCCGACAGCGCGCCCACCGGATCACTGCGCCACGCGGCCGCCAAGTCGGTCGCGATCACCTTCGCCACGACCCGCGACGCCGCCCAGGCCCGCAGCACCCTGAACGGCATCTCGCCCGACGACGTGCGCCGGGCCGCGCTGGAGCTCTTCGACGAGCTCTCCACGCGGACCGACTGACCGCGCGCGCCCTGCGGAAGCCGGCCGCCCGGCGTGCCCGGACGGCCGTCCGTCGCCGTGCCTTCCGGCGTGGCCATCCGCGAAGGGGGCGATCGTCGCGGGGACCTCATGAGGGGAGCCTGGAATGAGCGGGCCGGTGCCGGGGGTCGAGGGCGAGATCTCCGCTGCCCGCGTAACGCTGCTGACGTTCGGGCACGGCACCGCGCCGCGTGGGCGCCTGACCCCGCTGCTGCACGGTGCCGGTGTACGGGAGGTGGTCGACGTCCGGACCGCACCCGGCAGCAGGCGCAACCCCGATGCCGGCCGTACGGCGCTGGCAGGCTGGCTGCCCGAGGCGGGGATCGGCTATCGATGGGACGGGCGCCTGGGCGGGTTCCGCAAGGCGGCTCCGGACTCGCCGGACGCCTTCTGGGAGAACGCATCGTTCCGGGGATACGCCGGATACTCGCGGCATCCCGAGTTCCTGGCCGCCATGGACGACCTGCTGGCGCAGGCGCGGGCGGCCCGGACCGCCGTGATGTGCGCGGAGGCGGTGTGGTGGCGCTGCCACCGGCGGATCATCGCCGACTTCGCCGTCCTCGTGCGGGGAGCGCGCGTGCTGCACCTGTCGCATGAGGGAGGGCTCACCGAACACGCGCCGGCCTCCGGCGCCCGCGTGCGCGACGACGGGCTCCTCGTGTACGACCGGGTGTGAGATCGCCCGCGACCGGGGGAGGCGCTCGTCGTGTGCCACCGAGGGCCGGACGAGCGAAAGGCCGGATCCCGATCTCGGGATCCGGCCTCTCGTGCCTGTTCTTGCTGGTGGGCGATACTGGGATTGAACCAGTGACCTCTTCCGTGTCAGGGAAGCGCTCTCCCGCTGAGCTAATCGCCCTTGGACGAACCAAGAGGTGGAGACGGGATTTGAACCCGTGTACGCGGCTTTGCAGGCCGCTGCCTCGCCTCTCGGCCACTCCACCGCGTCATCCTGCACTGTGACAAGCTGCACAGTGTCAAGCTCCGAGCGGAAGACGGGATTCGAACCCGCGACCCTCACCTTGGCAAGGTGATGCTCTACCACTGAGCCACTTCCGCGTCCCGGCTCTCGGCCGGACTCACGTGGAGCACTTTATCCAATCTCCCGCGACTCCCCAAATCAACGGCGTTCTCCCTGCTCACGCCGCGAGTTGCGGCCGATGCTTCCAGCGCCGTCGAACCGTTCTCGGGTTAGCGTCGGAACATGTCCGTGACGCATGACCACACCCACGCCGCGACCCCCGGCGTCCCCGGGGGCACGCCGCGGCCCGCGACGGCCGAGATCGAGGGAGACGCCGACATCGCCCCCGTCGCGGCCCTGATCGCGGACGGCGCCCGCGCCGCCATGCTCACCGCGCTGCTCGACGGCAGGGCGCTGGCGGCCGGGGAACTGGCCAGGATCGCCGGCGTGAGCGCCCCCACCGCCAGCTCCCATCTGGCCCGGCTCCTCGACGGGGGGCTGGTGACCGTGGTCAAACAGGGACGGCATCGCTACTACCGCCTCGCCGGCCCCGACGTCGCCCGCGTCATCGAGGTCCTGGCCCGGGTCAGCGGGCGTGTCGCCGTGCGGTCCCTGCGGCAGTCTCGGCGGGCCGTGCTGCTGCGGCAGGCCCGCAGCTGTTACGACCACCTCGCCGGACGGGCGGGTGTCGAGCTGTACGACGCGCTGGTGCGCGAGGGGCGTCTGGTCGAGGCCGACGGCGGCTGTCTGCTGACCGCGAGCGGCGCCGAGGCGCTGACGGAGCTGGGCGTGGACGTGGAGCGGGTGCGCCGCGCCCGCCGCAGGTTCGCCCCCGACTGCCTCGACTGGCTGGAACGCCGGCCGCATCTGGGCGGGGCGCTCGGCGCCGCGGTCCTGGACCGGCTCCTGGCCCGGGAGTGGCTGGTGCGCGGCACCGTGCCCCGGGCTCTCCGGGTGACCGCCGAGGGGCGTGAGGGGCTGGAGAGGATCTTTGGATGTAAGGACCTAAGCTGAGATACGCTGGTTACTCATCACGCGCGGGCACGCGCGTGCCGACGTGAAAGAGTGGGACGATGCACGACAACGAGGTCGTGGCCGTCGGCCCCGGGCCGCTCGCCTTCGACGACGTGGTCCGGGTCGCGAGGTACGCCGCACCGATCCGCCTGACGGACGACGCGATCGCCGAGATGGCGGCCTCACGGGGGCGGATCGAGGAGCTCGCGGAGGCCGACACCCCCGCCTACGGCGTCTCCACCGGCTTCGGCGCCCTCGCCACCCGGCACATCGACCCCTCGCTGCGCGCCCAGCTCCAGCGCAGTCTCGTCCGCTCGCACGCGGCCGGTTCCGGCCCCGAGGTGGAGACCGAGGTCGTGCGGGCCATGATGCTGCTGCGCCTGCGCACGCTCGCCACCGGGCACACCGGCGTGCGCCCCGCCACGGCCCGGGTGCTGGAGTCCCTGCTCAACGCCCGGCTCACCCCGGTCGTCCACGAGTACGGCAGCCTCGGCTGCTCGGGAGACCTCGCCCCGCTCGCCCACGTCGCCCTGACGGTCATGGGCGAGGGCGTCGTGCGGGACGCCGAGGGACGCCTGCGTCCCGCCGCCGAGGCGCTCAAGGAATGCGGCGTCGAGCCCGTCGAGCTGGCCGCCAAGGAGGGGCTCGCGCTCATCAACGGCACCGACGGCATGCTCGGAATGCTGGTGCTCGCGCTGCACGACCTGTCCCGGCTCCTCACGACCGCCGACATCAGCGCCGCGATGAGCGTGGAGGCGCTGCTCGGCACCGACTACGTGTTCGCGGCCGATCTGCAGGCGCTGCGGCCCCACCCCGGCCAGGCGCTGGCGGCGGCGAACATGCGGACGCTGCTCGCGGGCTCCGGCGTGATGGCCTCGCACCGCGACGGCTCCTGCACCCGCGTCCAGGACGCCTACTCCCTGCGGTGCGCCCCCCAGGTCGCCGGGGCCGCCAGGGACACCCTCGCCCACGCGTCCGCCGTCGCCGCCCGCGAGATCGCCAGCGCCGTCGACAACCCCGTCGTGCTCGCCGACGGGCGCGTGGAGTCCAACGGCAACTTCCACGGCGCCCCGGTGGCGTACGTCCTGGACTTCCTGGCCATCGCCGTGGCCGACCTCGCCTCGATCGCCGAACGGCGCACCGACCGCATGCTCGACGTGGCGCGCAGCCACGGGCTCCCGGCCTTCCTCGCCGACGACCCGGGGGTGGACTCCGGGCACATGATCGCGCAGTACACCCAGGCGGCGATCGTCTCCGAGCTCAAGCGGCTGGCGGTGCCGGCGAGCGTCGACTCGATCCCCAGCTCCGCCATGCAGGAGGACCACGTCTCGATGGGCTGGTCGGCCGGCCGCAAGCTGCGCCGCGCCGTCGACGGGCTCACCCGCGTGCTCGCGATCGAGCTGCTGACCGCCGCCCGGGCGCTCGACCTGCGCGCGCCGTACGCGCCGGCGCCGGGGACCGGCGCGGTCGTCGCGGCGCTGCGCGAGTCCGTCGCGGGGCCGGGGCAGGACCGCTTCCTCGCCCCGGAGATCGAGGCGGTCGTCCGGCTCGTCGGCAGCGGCGCCGTGGTCGCCGCAGCCGAGTCCGCCGCCGGCCCCCTGGGTTGAGCCCTCAGAGGGCGGCGACCACCTCGACCTCGATCATCAGGCCCGGCCGGAACAGCCGCTCGACCTCCACGGTCGTGCTGGCGGGGGGCTCGCCGGTGATGTAGCGGCCGCGGACCTCGGCGTACTCGCGCAACCGGTCCATGTCGGTCAGGAACGTCCTGATGTGCAGGATCCGGTCGAACGAGGAGCCCTGGTCGGCCAGGATGCGGCCCAGGTTCTCCATCACGATCTCGGACTGCCGGGCCAGGTCGCCCTCGCCGGCGACCTTCCCGTCCTCGTCCAGCGCCACCTGCCCGGACACGAACAGCAGGTCCCCGAAACGCACGGCATGCGAGTAGCGGCCGTTGGTGGCCGGCACCGAGGGCGGGTTCACCGCGCGCACGTCCTTCGTCCCGGATGTCCCCGCCACCCGGGACGCCGCGAACGGGACGACGGCGGTGAGGTCGTGCCCCGCCAGCCCGGCCGCGACCGCCCCCGTGAGCAGGTCGCGGGCGGCGGCGGTCACCGTCTGGCGGCTCCCCGGCCCCTCGGTGGCCAGCCGCAGGTCCTTGGCGGCCAGGCCGAGGGCGTACCGCGTCTCGAACGGGCCCGACTCGGCCACGGGCCGCAGCCGCTCCGCCAGCCCGGCCAGCGGTGTGGCCCCGAGGACGTCCAGGAGGGCGGTGCGGCCCACCCCGAGCGCGTCCGCGTAGGCCAGGGTCTCCGCCAGCCCCACCTGAGCGGTCACCAGGGCGCTCATCACGGCGAGCTTGGTCGCGGCGCCCGCTCCCGGCCCGCCCGCCTCGTGGACCGTGCCGAAGACGCGCAGCACGTCCGACACGCGGTCGAGGTCCTCGCGGACGCCTCCGGCGAGCACGACCAGCGTGCCCTCGGCGGCCGGGCCCACGCTGCCCAGCACGGGCGCGTCGACCAGGCCCACGCCCGCGGGGAGCAGGCCGCGCAGCCGCCGCACCGCGTCGGGGCCGATCGTGGACATCTCCACCAGCACCGACCCCGGCCGCAGCCCCGGCAGCGCCGCCCGCACCACCTCGGACACCGCCTCGGGATCGCTCAGCATGGAGATGACCACGTCCGCTCCGGCGACGGCCGCGGCGGGGGAGGGGGCCGCCTCCGCGCCTGGTACGCCCCGTGGCGTACGGTTCCACACGGCCACCTTGTGACCGGCGGCGACGAGGCGTCCGGCCATCGGAACGCCCATGCGGCCCAGGCCAAGAAAAGCAATCATGTCCCTGGACGTTATGGGAGGAACAAACCATTCCACCAGCGACTAGATTGCATGGCACTCATTCCTCTCGCTCATGGATCGGAGCATGTTCGACACCGACGCGCTTGTGCTGCTCGACGTCGTGGCCCGTACGGGGTCGTTCACGGCCGCCGCGGTGCAGCTCAACTACACCCAGTCGGCGGTCTCCCGGCGCATCGCGTCCCTGGAGGCCCAGGCGGGCGGCCCGCTGTTCGCACGGCTGCCCAGGGGGGTGCGGCTGACGCCCGCGGGCCGGACGCTGCACCGCTACGCCCGGGAGGTGCTGGAGCGGCTCGGCCGGGCGGGGGAGGAGCTCGCCGCCATCCATCAGGGCACCGGCGGGCGGCTGCGGGTCGGCGCGTTCGCCACGGCCAACGCCGTGCTGGTCCCCGCCGCCCTGCGCGAGCTGCGGGCGGCCCGCCCGGAGGTGGCGGTCAGCATGGTGGAGGGCCTCAGCACGGCGCTGATGGACGGGCTCGGCCGCGCCGAGATCGACATCGCGGTGGTGAGCGACTACCCCTCCGGCCTGGGAGCGGGTCCGGAGGTGGAGGTCACCCCCCTGCTGGAGGACGAACTGCTCGTCGCCCTCCCCGCCGACCACCCGCTGGCCGGGTGCGAGAAGGTGGACCTGCGCGACCTGCGCGACGAGAGCTGGATCGAGGGCGCCCCTCCCGGCACGGTGACCATGCTCGGCGCCGCCTGCGCCCGGGCCGGTTTCGCGCCCAGGGTCGACCTGCGGATCGGGGAGTGGACCGGCAAGCTCGGCTACGTGGCCGCCGGGCTCGGGGTGACGCTGGTGCCCGCCATGGCGGCGCCCGCCGTACGCGGGGACGTGGCGCTGCGGTCGCTCGGCGAGTTCGCGCCGCGCCGCACGGTCTACGCGGCCCTGCCGCGCACGGCGCCGCTCCCGGCCGCCCGCGCGCTGCTCGGCCTGCTGTCCCGATCCGTCCCCGGCTGACCTTCCGGCCCCGCCGGGGGAGGGACAATGGACACGTGTACGACGCCTTCGCCCATATCGGGGGCCGCCTGGCCACGGGCCTGAGAGAGGTGACCACCGACCTGGCCGCTCTCGACGGCTCCGGCTGGTGGGCGGTGGTCGTGTCGTACGAGGGAAAGGTGGTCTGCGCGCGGTTCGACCGGGTGCGGCCCGCTCCGCTGCCCCCGCCGCGCGGCCCGTGGCGAGGACCCGCCCGCGAGGCCTGGGCCACGTCCCTGGACCGGGAGGGGTACGAGCGGGGCGTCGCGCGGATCAGGGACTACATCGAGCGGGGGGAGGTCTACCAGGCCAACCTCTGCCGTGTCCTGTCCGCGCCGCTGCCCACCCCGGACGTGGACCCCCTCGCCCTCGCCGTACGGCTGGCCGAGGGCAACCCGGCGCCGTACGCGGCCGTCGTCGGCGTGCCCGGGCTGACCGTCGTCTCGGCCTCGCCGGAGTTGTACCTGTCCAGGAGCGGCGGGATGGTCGAGTCCCGGCCGATCAAGGGGACCGGTGTGACGGCGGACGATCTCCTCGACAAGGACTACGCCGAGAACCTCATGATCGTCGACCTCGTTCGCAACGACCTCGGCCGCGTGGCGGAGGTAGGCTCGGTGACCGTGCCCTCGCTGTTCGCGGTCGAGGAGCACCCCGGGCTCGTGCACCTGGTGTCCACGGTGCGGGCGCGGCTCGCCGGCGGCGCCGGCTGGCCGGAGCTGTTCGCCGCCACCTTCCCTCCGGGATCGGTGACCGGGGCGCCGAAGTCGTCGGCGCTGCGGATCATCAACGAGCTCGAACCAGAGCCCAGGGGGCCGTACTGTGGGGCCGTGGGCTGGGTCGACGCCGACCGGCGCGAGGGGGCGCTGGCGGTCGGCATCCGCACCTTCTGGATCGAGCACGACACGATCCGGTTCGGTACGGGAGCGGGCATCACCTGGGGGTCCGACCCCAGGAGGGAGTGGCGCGAGACCGAGCTCAAGGCCGCCAGGCTCATCGGCCTCGCGTCCGAAGACGGCCCGCGACATCGGTAACGAACGGAGCAGGAGATGTCTGTACCCATCTGGGTGAACGGGGAGCTGTACGAGCCCGACAGGGCCGTGGTCTCGGTGTACGACCACGGGCTGATGGTCGGCGACGGCGTGTTCGAGACGGTCAAGGCGGTGAACGGGGAGTCCTTCGCGCTGACCCGCCACCTCGACCGGCTGGCGCTGTCGGCCAAGCGGATGGACCTGCCCGAGCCCGACCTCGCCGCGATCGCCGACGGGGTGCGCCGCTGCCTGGCGGCCGCGCCGAAGTGGCCCCTGGCGCGCATCAGGATCACCTACACCAGCGGCCCCGGCCCGCTCGGCTCCGACCGCGGGTCGGCCGGCACGAACGCGATCGTCATCGTGGGCGAGCAGGCGCCGTTCCCCGCCACCGCCGACGTCGTCGTGGTGCCCTGGCCGCGCAACGAGCGCGGCGCGCTGGCCGGCGTCAAGAGCACGTCCTACGGCGACAACGCCAAGGCCCTGGCGTATGCCAAGGAGCGCGGCGGCGCCGAGGCGATCTTCGAGAACCTGGCCGGGCACCTGTGCGAGGGCACGGGGAGCAACATCTTCATCGTCACCGGCGGGCGCCTGATCACCCCGACGCTCGCCTCCGGCTGCCTGGCCGGCGTCACCCGCGCGCTCACCCTCGAATGGTGCGGCGGCGAGGAGACCGACGTGCCGATCTCGGCGCTGTACGAGGCCGAGGAGGCCTTCCTCACCTCCACGACCCGTGACATCCAGCCGATCAGGGCCGTGGACGGGAAGGTGCTGCCCCAGGCGCCCGGCCCGGTCACGCTGGAGGCAATGAAGGTCTTCGCCGAGCGCTCGGCGGCCGACGTCGACCCGTGATCCTCAGTAGGAGCGCTGGCTCTGGGCGTTGAGCTCCTTCATCCGTACGGCCCCGGCGGGATCGGTGCGGGGGTCGTCCACGCGCAGCACGTCGAGTCCCTTGGTGATGTCGCTGGAGTAGATGTAGCCGTTGTAGTAGTAGGCCGACCAGGAGCCGCCGAGGTGGAGCTCCGGCGCCAGCGGCCCGCGCTCAAAGTAGGCGATCTCCTGCGGGTGGGCGGAGTCGGTGAAGTCCCAGACCGAGACTCCGCCCATGTACCACCCCTGGACCATCACGTCACGGCCCGGCACGGGCACCAGCGCGCCGTTGTGGGCCACGCAGTTCTCCTTGGCGTCCTGCACCCGGGGGATCTTGAAGTAGCCCTGCCGCACGAGCCTGCGCTCCGGCGTCAGCGAGTAGATCGCGTCCGCGCCCTTGGTCTCGCTCACCGAGGGCAGGCAGGTGGCGGCCACCCCGCCGCCCATCTCGTCGCTGAAGACGACCTTGGTGCCCTCGTTGTTGAACGTGGCCGAGTGCCAGATGGAGAAGTTCTCCTCGTCGCGCACGGTCTGCAGCAGCTTCGGGCGCACCGGGTCGGAGATGTCCAGCAGGACGCCGTCGCCGAAGCAGGCGCCGGCGGCCAGGTCCTTCTCGGGGTAGACGGTGATGTCGTGGCAGCCGCCCAGCCCGTCCTCGCCCGCCGCCCTGCCCGCGAACAGCTCGGGCTTGGCCACGACCCGTGCCTTGCCGGGGTCGGCGACGGGAACCTCCACGATCGAGATGTTCTGGTGGGGCGGTGCGCAGTTCGTCGTGTCCGGCTCCGGGCCCGGGGAGGACACGTACAGGTAGACCGTCCCGGCGTCCTTCCCCGGCACGACCGCGTGCGTGTGGGAGCCGCACTCGGTGCGTACGGACTTCAGATAGCGCGGGTGGGCCTTGTCGGAGATGTCGAAGACGCGGATGCCCTCCCACGCGCTCGCGGCCGCCGGGTCCCCGGCCTCGCTGGCACAGGTGTCGTCCGTACGGGGCTCGTCGACCGACAGGAACAGCAGGTCGCCGGAGACCGAGATGTCGTTCTGCCCGCCGGGGCACCTCACCCGGGCGACGGCCTTCGGGTGCTCGGGGTCGCCGATGTCGTGCACGGTGAAGCCCCCGTAGTTGCCCACGAACGCGTAGCGGCCCTGGAACGCCATGTCGGTGCCCCAGTCGTCCGGGCCGTCGAACGGCGCCGCCAGGGGGACGTTGGCGACCACCTTCATGTTGGGGCTGTGCCTGATCTCGTCCCGGGCCGGAATGCCGTCCGTGCCGTCCGCGGCGGCCGTCGGCGACGGAGCGGGCTCGGCGGGGGCGCATGCCGGGGCCAGGAGGACAACGGTCGCCACCAGCGCGGCCTTCAGCCTCGGTCTACTCACATCGCCCCCATGTCCGCGGATCATCGCCCACTATGGAAGCTATGTCGAGCCCGCGGCCGGTGCGGACCGGTTTGGTAACGGTTGTGCTGGCAGTTGCGCCCGCGCTGGCCGCCTGCTCGTCCGGGGCCGCCCTGCCGGCGCGCGCAGACGCCCCGGTGATCGTGCCCGGCGCCCCCGGGCAGCCGGGTGGTCCTCCGTCGGACCGTCCGGCCGCGCGGACAGGGCCGGTGGCGGCGGACGTCCGGTTCGCCGAGGCGATGATCCCGCATCATCGGCAGGCGCTGGAAATGGCCGGGCTGGCCGCGGCGCGTACCGACGATCCGCTGGTGACCGCGGTGGCCGGCCGCGTGATGGACGGGCAGCGTCCGGAGATCGCGGTGATGGAGTCGTGGCTGCGGGGGTTGGGCCGTACGCCGCCGTCCGGCCACGACCACGTCATGAGCGGTTACGGCATGGCCGGTGAGGAGGAGCTCAACCGGCTGCGTACGGCGCGGGAGCGCGCCTTCGACAGGCTCTTCCTCACGCTGATGATCCGGCACCACGAGGGCGCGGTGAGCATGGCGGCGGAGGAGCTGCGCCGGGGACGGGACCGCACCATGCGGTCGATGGCCCAGGACGTCGTCACCGGCCAGCAGATCGAGATCGCGCGGATGAAAGGGATCCAGCGGAAGCCGGGCTGATTCCTAGGAGCTCCAGAGCATGTTGGTGAGCTCCTCGTCCAGGTCCATGAAGTCGGTCTCACGGCCGGCGGGGACGAGCTCGTAGGTCCGGTGCAGGAACTCGGTGAGGGGGGCCAGCGGCACCTCGAACAGGGCCTGGCCGAAAGGTGAGGTGAGGCTGATGTTGAGCGTGCGCTCGCCGTCCGACCGGGCCGGCCACACCTGGACGTCGCCGTCTCCGACGCGCCGCACGATGCCGACGGTCAGCAGCTCGCGGGCGAAGATCCACTCGACCGGCTCGTCATTCCCCACGTGGAAGGCCATCCGGATGGCGTACGGATCCTCGGCCGTGTAACTCAGCCCGGCGAGCAGGGGGACGGTCGTACGGTCGGGGACCACAAGCCGAAGGCCTAGCTCGGCAGAGACGGTGGTGCTGTTCATCGTCAGCCAAACCTTTTCGTCGTCGGGTCCCCTGTCAGGGGCTTTCACTGCGTCTTCACTGTCCGGTCGGGCCTCGCCGGGCGCTCGCGCTACGAGACGAACGAAGAGACCCGTAGGAAAGATTCCGCCTCCAGGCCCTTCTGTAACGCACATCACAGCTTGACATTCGGTCATCTACCAGCTCAAACATCACCAACAGGCTTGTCCTTACCTCTGCGTTGCGTGTCGGCGGGGCCGCGCCGGCGACGCCATTGCGGGCGAATGATCTCAGGTCGTGCGTATAGGTCGAGCATGGAGCATCACGATGCTATGACACCACACCCCCACGCCGGGGACGGTCTGGCGAACCTTTCGAAGGTGTTGACGAAGGCGGGACGATCGAGCCGACCGGGCCGTGCTTTCGCCATCACCCCCTCGGGTGCGGTATGGTTTTCCCCGTCGGCGCCGCGAGGCGCAGACGATCCCGGGCGATTAGCTCAGCGGGAGAGCGCTTCGTTCACACCGAAGAGGTCACTGGTTCGATCCCAGTATCGCCCACACAGCTCAGAGGCCATCCGCCACCACGCGGGTGGCCTTTTCTGATCTTCTGACTGACTACCGTTCCGGTGGCCCGGCTCCCATGGATCGGGTGCGCCATCAGTCCATCCAGTGGAACCAGACATCGAAGATCGAATAGTGCGGCCCGTCGCCGAGGTTCGTATCGATCTTCAGGTGGGGCAGGGCCGGTCGGCGGAGGAGGCGAGGGCCGACGAGAGTGATGCCATGTCGACTCAGGACCTGGGAGATCTGATCGCCGCCTTCCTCCCATCCGGGGATCGGCACCTCGATGACGGTATCGAGGTATGGCAGGGAGAGGCGCCCGCGACCGTCGGGGTGATGGGAGCGCTCGCGGGGCGACAGGATGCAGGCGATCGGGGCGAGGCGGCACAACGCCACTGACAATCCTCCGACCGTCGTATAGCCGTCTGGATCGACGCGACGCGCGGATCCGTCTCGCCGGGTCAGGAAGACGTCCACAAATGACGCGTAGCCGGAGCCGTAGTGTCCGAACTCGGCGTGCTCGACCACCAGTCCGGGGACTCGATTGAGATCGGCGACCACCTGGCGCAGGTAGCCCTCCACGGCCTCGGTCCCACCCGCCCAGGCGCCCTCACCGCATGCCGACTCGTCCTGGGAGGCGCGGATCTGCGAGTCGGGATCGAGGAGGAGGGCCTCGCGCGTTGGATGCGGCCCACGAGGTATGGCGGTTCCAGCAAGTTTCGATGGAGGACGCTTTTCCTGGTTGGGCCGACCGTCGATGAGCTACCGCGTGAAGCTTCACGTGGCGGCGTTGTCTCAGATGAAGGGCCTCCCAGTAGAAGCGCTCGATGCTCTGATCTCGCGCACGACAGATCTCGTGGAAGAGCCTTGGGATGCGCGCGCCCTCTAAGAGCGTGCGGCGGAGAGGGCTGCCCGCCGCGTTGATGAACACTTCTCCGACCGGTCCGGCCGGGTAGCGCTCGCGGTGCGCGGCGAGCAACTCGGCCACGAAAGGCGGAAGGGGACTTCCCGTCGTCCGGCCTTGGACTTGGGGTAGGGCTTGCGCGTCACCGTGCCCAGCACCCGCTCCACTCGTACGGTTCCGGCATCGAGGTCGACGGCGTCCCAGCGCAGGCGCACGCGCTCACCCCAGCGGAGGCCGGTGCCGGCGGCCAGGCCGACGAGCGCCCGGTCGTTGGCCTGACGGGGATCAGCAGAAGACCATCGCAGCACCCGTCGCGATTGACTGGCGGGCTGCGGCCATCAACTGCAGGCAGGTGAAGGACTCCACGCCGTACCGCTGCCAGCCCTCCCGAACTACCCCCTCGCCCTCGAGGGCTTCGTCGACCTCATCCGACCACGGGTCGAGGTCCTCTGGCAGGCCGAGCTGCTCGGCGAGCCGCCGGCACTCCTCCAGCAGCCGCTGGGACGAGCCGATGTACGCACCGGTGACTCTTCCGTCGATGAGTACCGGCGCGAAATCGACGGGCACGTAGAAGCCTTGGCAGTCGCTATGGTGTACGAGATGGTCGAAGCGACCAGCGGCGCCCTCTGCTGAGCCGATCACCCTGACCGTGTCACCGATCTTCACCGCGTGATGGGGATGACGGGTGTAGACCTGGGCCAGCAGGGGGTCGTCTGCGGCCTTAAGTGTGTCCTGCCGAGCGGGCAGCGCTCCCGTTTCGGTCAGGTGGACGGCCAGACGGCGGAGATTGTGCAGTCCGCTGTAGCCGTACATCTCGAAATCGCCCGTCTCGGCGGGGAGGTCAGGCTCCGCCCAGTCGGGAAGCCTGGCTTCCGCCAGTGCCTGTCGGATCGCCGTGAAGTCTTCGCCGAACTCGTCGGCCGCGTCGTCCAACTCGGGGTCGGCGAGGATGCCCACGACGATGTTGAGTCCCATGCCAGGCATGGTGGAGTACAGCAGCGTGTACAGCAACGCCGCCTTACACGGTCGCATCCCACCGGCCTGCACCTGACGCTTGAGCAGGACGAGCAGCCGCCGACAAGGCATCTGCCCTTTCCTCGCAGCCAGGTGGTCGCGATGAACCAGGCGGTCCCTTCCGGCAGTTCCTCTTCCTTCAGGCTGAGGCGGAACGCTGGTCCGGGTTGAAGTGGTGTCCAATGGAGTGCCCATGCCGGCTCATCGCTGATCTACGCTCGGGCCTGTGTATCCCTGGCTCGACGCGTACGTGTGGGTTACGGACCCTCGGCCGCCGATCCTCGATCGGTTCATCTCCACTTACGTTGATGTCGATGACCCCGGTGACGAGCGGCTCGGCGCGTTCCGGCGGGTCTACCTTTCGGGTGTGGCGAGCGATGCCGATCTGTGCGCGATCGACGAGTTGAGGCCCCGAAGCGGCGGCGGGTTCTCGCTGTACCTCAGAGGGCGCGACCATCGTGGAGCGATCATCACGATCACTGACGAGGGCGCGGCCGTCCTCGGTCTCAGCGTCGAGGCTCCGGACGAGCTCGCGCTGACGGTTCGCCGCGCCGAGGAACTTGTCGAGCATCTTCGCGCGGAGTTCTCATCTCCGGCCGGGTTGGCGGGCGTGGAGCTGCCGCCACCACAGAAGCGTTCCGAATGGGACGACGAGGGTTTGGTGTTGCTCCGCGTCGGTGTGCCGCCCCTTGCGCCATCGCCGTCCCCGGAGATCGCAGGAGACAGATGAACGGATCTGCCAATCGGAGGCCGGCCCGCTCAGCGTCCCCAGACGCCGACGGTCTCGCCCGAGGCGACGGCGGCGTCCTTGATGTGCTGGTGCGTCGCCGTCGCGTCGTCGCCCGGTGTGACGGGACCGCGCAGGGCGTACACGATGAAGTGGTAGCGGTGTCTGCCGCTCGGCGGGCAGGGGCCCGCGTAGGCGGCCTGTCCGTTGCTGCCCGGCAGCACCTTCCCCTGGGCCTGCCCCTCGCTCACGCTCGTCGCCGAGACCGGGATGCCTGTCACGATCCAGTGGATGTACGTCCCGCCGGGGGCGTCGGGATCGTCCACCACGATCGCCAGCTCGCGTGCGGACTCGGGAACGCCGGCCCAGGTCAGCGGAGGTGAGACGTTCTCACCGCCCTGCTGCGTGCACACGTGCTTCTCGGGGATCGCGGCGCTCTCGGCGAACGCCGGGCTGCTCACCTTGAGAGCGTCGGTAGGCGAGGCGTCCCCGGGCGCGCACCCGGCCAGCAGCAGAAGGACGACGGCGCCGGCCATCGCACACTTGCCGATCTTCACGTGCCCAGGATAAGCGGCAGGAGAGCGGCAACCGCGACGTTCGTCCCTCACGTCAGCGAACGCATCCGGCATGCCGGGCGCGGCTGAGCGGCCGGTGTGGCCGAGCTGTCAAAGGTCGGCCTTTTCAATCCCTGCCTTCGGTATTTATCAGCATCTCTGGCGCATTGATCAGATACGTGCGGTGAGGATCGGGATGCAAGGAGAGGAGGGAAGCGCATGATCACACAGGAGCAGATCCCCGCGGTACTGGACCACGACCTCTTCGACATCGACGGAAACAAGATCGGCGAGGTCAAGCACGTCTTCCTCGACGAGGTCACCGGCAGGCCCGAGTGGCTGTGCATCAAGACCGGCCTGTTCGGCCTCAAGGAGTCCTTCGTGCCCATGCGGGACGCGGAGCTGGTCGCCGACCACGTCGAGGTGCCCTACGACAAGGACCGCGTCAAGGACGCTCCGAACATCGACGTCGACGCCGGCGGGCACCTGTCGGCCGATGAGGAGCGCGACCTGTACCGCTACTACGGCATGAGCTGGGAGACCTCCTGGCGGGAGGCCAACCAGCCCGGCGAAGGCGGCTGGGCCCACGAGAGCGGCATGCGCGAACGTGATCGCCTCGGGTACGGCGAGACCGGCGGCGTGGAGACCGGCGGCATCGAGACCGGTGGCATCGAGACCGGCACGGGCATCGGCACCGGCACAGGTACGGGCGGCATCGAGGACGCGATGACGCGCCCGGAGGAGCCGACGGGCCTCGGCGCGACAACCCATGAGGGCGACCGGCCCCGGTTGCGCAGATACACCGTGACGGGCGAGTAGCGAATCGCGTTCCCGTCGCGAAGGTACGGGCGAGGCGGTCATCCATTGCCGGTCCTCTTAGCGGGACCCGTGGACGCACCAGCCGTCGCGGAGGTGCGCCCCAGGGATGACGGGGGGTCGACCCTCCAGGGACAGGGCTTCGTCCGGAGGGGGACAGAAGGCGGTCTCCCGATCGCGAGACCGCCGGATCGGGGGAAACCAATGCGCAAGATGCTCACGAGCCTGGGGCTGGCCTTCCTGCTCACGCTCGCCCCGGCCGCGGCCGCCACGGCGGATACGCCCGTCGCGCCGGCCACGTACAGCCAGCCCAGTCCGTCGCCGCAGCCCGGCCAGGGCAGGGACGACGGCGGCAGCGGAGGCCTGTGGGGTCTGCTGGGCCTGCTCGGTCTGCTCGGTCTCGCCGGGATGCGCAAGCAGAAGCACCGTGTGGGTACGGCCGAGCACATGTCCAACCGTCCGTACAGCTGAGGCCTGCTGCGGCACGTGTCCTCGCGGCGGCCCGCCGCGGGGACACCGTCGCGGGTGGAGGCCGCTGACAGGTTTGGCCCTCCTACCAGCGGGTACGGCGCGCGGACTGCTCGTTACCGCTTGATGGAGGATCGCACCATGGATGCCAGCAAGCCCGCCAAGGCGGTCAAGGAGGTCGTGGAGAACGCGGCGGAGAAGGTGACCGACTTCCTGACGCCGGACGTGCCCGGCTCGCCGGGCAGCGCCCCGGCGACCCTTGAGGAGCCGACGACGCCGCGCGATCCGCTGCCCCCGAAGAAGGAGCAGGGCGCTCCCGCGACCGTCACACCGACCGGAGCGGAGACCGGCGCGCCCGCCACGGCCAAGGGGCAGCAGGGCGCCCACCTCACCACCGCGCAGGGAGCGCGGCTGCGCGACACCGACCACTCGCTGAAGGCCGGCGAGCGCGGCCCGACCCTCCTGCAGGACCACCATCTGCGCGAGAAGATCACGCACTTCGACCACGAGCGCATCCCCGAGCGCGTCGTCCACGCCCGGGGCGCCGGCGCCCACGGCGTCTTCGAGGGGTACGGCACCGCCGAAGCGGTGACCAAGGCCGGTTTCCTGAAGAAGGGGAAGAAGACCGACGTCTTCGTGCGGTTCTCCACGGTCCTCGGTTCGCGCGGATCGGCCGACACGGTCCGCGACACCCGCGGGTTCGCCACCAAGTTCTACACCGACGAGGGCACCTTCGACCTCGTCGCCAACAACATCCCGGTCTTCTTCATCCAGGACGGCATCAAGTTTCCCGACGTGATCCACGCGGGCAAGCCGCACCCGGACCGGGAGATCCCTCAGGCGCAGAGCGCGCACGACACGTTCTGGGACTTCGTCTCGCTGCACACCGAGGCGCAGCACCACACGATGTGGAACATGTCCGACCGCGGGATCCCGCGCTCCTTCCGCATGATGGAGGGCTTCGGCGTCCACACCTTCCGGCTGGTGAACGAGGCCGGGGAGACGGTGCTGGTCAAGTTCCACTGGAAGCCCAAGCTCGGCGTGCACTCCCTGACCTGGGAGGAGGCGCAGATGCTCAGCGGCATGGACCCGGACTTCCACCGCCGCGATCTGTACGACGCGATCGAGGCCGGCGCCTACCCCGAGTGGGAGCTCGGCATCCAGGTCTTCCCCGACACTCCTGACCAGATGTTCGAGGGCATCGACCTGCTGGACCCGACCAAGATCGTGCCCGAGGAGCTCGCGCCGGTGCAGGCGATCGGGAAGATGACGCTCGACCGGACGCCCACCAACTTCTTCGCCGAGGTCGAGCAGGTCGCCTTCCACGTCGGGCACCTGCCGCCGGGCATCGACGTCACCAACGACCCGCTGCTGCAGACGCGGCTGTTCTCCTACCTCGACACGCAGATCACGCGACTGGGCGGCCCGAACTTCGCGCAGATCCCGATCAACCGTCCGCACTGCCCGGTCAACGACATGCTCCGCGACGGCTTCCACCAGCACGCCGTCCACGCCGGCGTCGCGCCGTACCGGCCGAACTCCCTGGACGGCGGCAACCCGTTCGTCGCCGGCGACGGGGAGAAGGCGTACACCGACGTGCCGGTCGAGGTCGCCCAGGCGAGGAAGGTCCGCGCCAACCCCGTGTCCTTCGACGACCACTTCAGCCAGACGCGCCTGTTCTGGCTGAGCATGACGCCGGTGGAGAAGGAGCACATCATCCGCGCCTACACCTTCGAGCTGGGCAAGTGCTACGAGCAGGCGATCAAGGAGCGTCAGCTCCAGTGCCTGGCGAACATCGACCCGGTCCTGTGCCGGGAGGTCGCCACCGGGCTGGGGTTGCCCGCGCCGGAGCCGACCCTGCCGCTCGCCGACTCGGCGCCCAGCCCCGCGCTGTCGCAGGTGGGCAAGGAGTGGCCGGGTGACGGCCGCATGGTCGGCGTCGTGGTCGACGACGGCGCCGACCTCGACGGCGTACGCGACCTGCGCAAGGCCGTGTTCGCCGCCGGGATGGTGCCGCTGCTGATCGCGCCGCACGGCGGCATGCTGGGCGACCTGCCCGTGCAGCGGACCTTCGCCACCGCCCGGTCGATCGAGTTCGACGCGCTGCTGCTGGCGGCCGCGCCGGTGCCGGCGCCGGACGCGCTGCCCGCGCGTGACGCCAAGGCGGGAGCGGGCGACGCCATCGCGGTGGACCCGCGGGTGATGCTCATGATCGACGAGTGCTGGCGGCACGCGAAGGCGATCGGCGCGTGGGGCGGCGGCGCGAAACTGCTCGCGCAGGCCGGGATCAGCGGCACGCCGGGCGTTGTCTCCGGTGACTCCGCCACCGAGGTGTTCACCGCTGTGCGGCGGTCGATGGCCGCCCACCGCGTCTGGGAGAGGTTCCCCGCCTCGGTCGCCTGACGGCTCCGCGTCGGGCGACGAGGGGCGGCTCGCCCTCTCCGGAGGGGCCCCGCACGGCCTCCTCCTCCGGTCAGTCCGGGGGAGGAGGCCGTGGTGAGGAGCCGGCGATCAGTAGCCGTACCGGCTTTTGAGGTCGCGCCACCAGTCGCGCAGCATCCACTTGTCGAACTCGGTAATCGGCGCCGCCGAGCCGGTGCCGGGTGCTCGGCGGTGAGCCGGAGGCCTACCAGGTGACCGGCATCGTGGTCAGGCCGTGTACGACGGTGAAGGAGCGGAACAGGGGGTCGCCCGCCAGTCGCAGGCCGGGGAACCGGCGCAGCAGGGCGGGGAACGCGATTCGCATCTCCATGCGGGCCAGGGGAGCGCCGAGACAGTGATGGACGCCGTGTCCGAACGCGACGTGGCCGATGACATCCCGGCGGATGTCAAGGTCGTCCGGGTTCGGAACGAGCCCGGGGTCGCGGTTGGCGGCGGGCAGGGAGCAGATGACGGTCTCGCCGGGGCCGAGGGTCCGATCGCCCAGCCGGACCTCGGACGTAGTGATCTTGACCGTTCCGGAGTGCACGATGCTGAGCCATCGCAGCAGTTCCTCGACGGCGGCGTCCACGCGGTCCGGCTCGTCGCGCAGCAGCGTGAGCTGATCGGGATGCCGCAGCAGGGCGAGGGTGCCCAAGGACAGCATGTTGGCCGTGGTCTCGTGCCCGGCGAGCAGCAGCAGGGTGCCGATGCCGGTGAGCTCGGGGTCGCTCAACTCGTCGCCGTGCTCGCGAACGAGCATGCCGAGCAGGTCCTCACCGGGGTCCTTGCGCATCGTCTTGATCAGGCCTGCGATGTACGCCCGGGCCTCCGCCGCCGCGGCCGCCCGTTCGTCCGGAGACAGGGACGCGTCCAGCATCCGCTTGGACGTCCCCTGGAAGCCGGCCCGGTCGGCGTACGGCACGCCCAGCAGCTCGCAGATCACCAGGGAGGGAACCGGGAGGGCGAAGTCCGTCACCAGATCGGCGGGTGGTCCGCCGCGTTCCATGGCGTCCAAATGGTCGTCGACGATCTGCTGGACTCTGGGCTCCAGCCCCCGCATACGGCGGACGGTGAACTGGGCCGTGAGCATCCGGCGCAGCCGGGTGTGCTCGGGAGGGTCGGAGCCGAGCAGGTTGCCGGCGCGCATCGCGGCGGCCTCCTCCGCGCTGGGCGGCGGCGCGCCGGGCGGCCGGAGCGGAGGCACGAGCGCGTTGCTGTACAGCTCCGGATGGCTCAGCACCGTTCGGACATCCTCGTATCTGGTGACCAGCCAGGCGTCGGTGCCGAACACGGTGCGGATCCGGGCTACCCCCTCGTCGTCGCGCAGTGCGGAGAGCTCCGGGACGGGATGGAATCCGTCCCGTCGCATGTGCAGGGGCGGGGACACGTCGCGCACGCGACCTCCTCGAGTCACCGGCAGTGTGATGATCGCCTTGCCACAATCCGACGATAACCGTCCGGTGTCCGCGGCGGGCGGTCGTGACCCGGCTGCGCGGGCCACGTCGCCGGGCCGGTCACGCGATCAGCCGAACCGCCCGAGGGCGGCGGTGTAGATCTCGACGGCCTCCTCGATCCGGTGGACCAGGCAGTATTCGTCGGTGACGTGCGCCTGCTCGGGCTCGCCGGGGCCGCAGATGACCGTGGGGCCTCCGCCGCAGACGGTGGCGAGGACCGAGGCGTCGGTGAAGTAGCTGGCCGCCGGATGGTCGCCGGGCGCGCCCGCCCCCGCGTCCACCAGGGCACGCACGAAGGGGTCGTCCGGCTCCGTCCAGATCGCGGGCAGGTCCACGAGCACGTCGAGGGTCGCCTCGTCGCCGAGCGCGGCCTGCAACCGCTCGCGGAGCCGCCCGTGGTCCTGGCCGGCGACGGTTCGCAGGTCGATGGTCGCGGCGGCCAGGTCGGGCACGGAGTTCACGTTGATCCCGCCGCGCACCGTCCCCACGTTCACCGTGGACGGGCCGAGCCAGGGGTGTTCGGGCACCCCGGGATCGAACCGCTCGACGGCGCCGATCACGCGGGCGAGCTTGTAGATCGCGTTGTCGCCGAGGTGCGGCATCGAGCCGTGCGCCGTCCTGCCCCGGGTGGTGGCCTCCAGCCAGAGCGCGCCCTTGTGCCCGAGCAGCACCCGGTTGGCGGTCGGCTCGGCCACCAGCAGCGCGCGCGACCTGCCCACCAGGCCCGCGGCCGCCATGCCGGCCGCGCCGTCACAACCGGTCTCCTCGCCGACGGTGAGGACGATCTCCAGCGCGCCCTTCGCCCCGGCGCGGCGCACGTGCCGCTCGGCGGCGACCACCAGCGCGGCCACGCCGGACTTCATGTCGCTCGAACCACGGCCGTACAGCCGGTCGCCGTCGATCTCCGCGCCGTGCGGCGCGTGCCGCCACGTCTGCCCGCCCAGCGGCACCGTGTCGAGATGCCCGGTCAGCGTCACCGGCTCGCCCGACCCCCAGCGGGCGACCAGGCCGGTCCGGCCGGGCGCGTGCTCGTGCCGCCGCACCGCGAAACCGGCGTCCGACAGTCGTCTCGCGAGCGGTTCGGCCACCGCGGCCTCGCCCCCGCCCACCGAGTCGATCCTGACCAGCTCGCGTGTCAGCTCGACCGCCTCGTCCACCCGGACTCCTTCCCCTGACCTACTCTGCGACGCCGGCCGCCGACAGCCGGCTGGTCTGCCGTACGACGAGCCTGGGCGTGATCGCGATCCGCTGCGCGGGCCGCGGGTCGGCGGCCTTGACCTGGCCGAGCAGGCGCACCGCCTCCGCCGCCATCTCCTCCACCGGCTGGCGCACCGTGCTGAGCGGCGGGTCGCACATGGTCGCGTGGCCCACGTCGTCGAACCCGACGACCGAGACGTCCTCGGGGACGCGCGCCCCGCCGAACCGCAGCGACCGCACCAGGCCCACGGCGATCTCGTCGTTCCCGCAGACCACCGCGTCCGGCAGTCGGCCGGCGTCGAGCAGCCTGTGCCCGGCCTCGATGCCCCAGTCCAGGGTGAACTCGCCCAGCAGCGGCGGCAGGATCTCCACCCCGGCCCGCGCCGCGGCGCGTTCGAACCCGCTGAGCCGCAGCCGGGCGGAGGAGCTCACCAGCCGGCTGCCCGCGAAGACCACCGAGCGTGCCCCGCCCGCGATCACGTGCTCGACCGCCAGGGTCACCCCCGCCTCGTCGTCCACGCCCACCCAGTCGGCCGTGCCGCCCTCGATGTGGCGGTCGAGCTGCACGAGGGGCACCCGGCGGGCCGCGTCCAGCACGGCCGGGACGCTGCCCTCGATGTCGCACGGACTGATGATCAGCCCGTCCACGCGCCGGGCCAGCAGGGTCTCCAGCCTCCGGGCCTCGATCTGGGGATCGTACCGGGACGAGCACAGCAGCAGGTCGGTGCCGGAGTTCTGCAGCTCGCGCTCCACGGCCTCGACGATGGTGGTGAAGAACGGGTTCCCGATGCCCGGCACGACCATGCCGATGGTGCCGGTGGTCTGGTCGCGCAGCGCCTTGGCGACCGCGTTCGGCTGGTAGCCGAGCTCGGCCGCGGCACGCGCGACCCGCTCGGCGACCTCGGGCGTGACCTTGCGCCGCCCCGAGAGCGCGCGGGAGGCCGAGGCCACGGAGACGCCCGCTGCCCGCGCCACGTCGTGAATCGTCACGCCCATCGTGTAATCGATTTCCCTTGATCTTTGCCAACGATCGACCTTACGGCCCCTTGTAGTGCCGAGATCACACGGAACGATAGAGGTTCAGTGAGGAAACCGCACCTTGACGGTGCTTTTTCGGTCCCACTAGCATGCCCGAAACTCGGGTAATCGATTACCCGTCCGACCCATCCCTACCCCGCCCCCCCGAAAGGCTCATCTCTCATGGCTCGATCCACGAGACTCATCCGCCTGACCGCGGCGACGACGATCCTGGCCACCGGCCTGCTGGCGGCGGCCTGCGGCAGCTCGGACGACTCCGGCGCCTCCGGCGCTTCCGGGGGCTCCGGCGGAGACCGGCCGAGGGTCGGGCTCGTCCAGATCAACCAGCAGGCGATCTTCTTCAACGAGATGAACGCCGGCGCCCAGCAGGCGGCGAAGGAGGCGAACGTCGACCTCACGGTCTTCAACGCCAACGACGACCCGGCCAAGCAGAACGAGGCCATCGACAACTTCGTCCAGCAGCAGTTCGACGCGGTCATCGTGGTCGCCATCGACGTCGAGGGCATCAAGCCCGCGGTGAAGATCGCCAAGGACGCCGGACTGAAGGTCGTCGCCGTGGACGCGATCGTCGACTCGCCCGCCGTGGACACCCAGGTGGGCGTGGACAACGCCGCGGCGGCCCAGCAGGCGGGCGACTTCGTCAACAAGTGGGCCCAGGCGCAGGGCCTGACCGCGCCGAAGATCGGCGTGGTGGGCGCCCTGAACTCCTTCATCCAGAACATCCGCAAGGACGACTTCAACAAGACGGTCGAGGGCGCCGGCGCCAAGATCGTTCAGACCGTCGACGGGCAGAACAAGCAGGAGGCCGCGATGTCGGCCGCGGAGAACCTGCTCACCTCCCGCTCCGACATGAACATCGTGTACGCCACGGGCGAGCCGGCCCTGCTCGGCACGGTCGCCGCCGTGAAGTCGCAGAACGCGGGCGACCGGGTCAAGGTCTTCGGCTGGGACCTGACCAAGGAGGCCATCAGCGGCATCGACGCCGGGTTCGTCGCCGGGGTGGTCCAGCAGGACCCGAAGACCGAGGGCTACGAGGCCGTCAAGGAGGCCCAGGCCCTGGTCGGCGGCGCCCAGCCGAAGAAGAAGATCGACGTGCCCGTGACGATCGTGACCAAGGACAACGTCGATTCGTACCGCGCCACGTTCAAGTGAGCGGCGAAGGGATTCGCATGACCGACCAGAAGGCGGATCGCGTTGATCGGGTGGTCATGCGCGACATCCGCAAGCGCTACGGAATGGTCGACGCGCTGCGCGGCCCGACGCTGCGCGTCGGCCCGGGAGAGGTGGTCGGGCTCGTCGGCGACAACGCGGCCGGCAAGTCCACCCTCATGAAGGTGCTGGCCGGCGCCGTCGTGCCGGACTCCGGTGAGATCGTCTTCGACGGCCGGCCGGTCTCCTTCGCCACCCCCAAGGACGCCCGCGAGCTGGGCATCGAGATGGTCTACCAGGACCTCGCGCTGTGCGACGACATCGACGTGGCCGGGAACCTGTTCCTCGGCAGGGAGCCGCGCAAGGCCGGCGGCATGATGCTCGACATACGGAAGATGCACGAGGACGCCCGTCGCCACCTGGACGCCCTGAACATCCGGATCCCGCTGACGGACATCCCCGTCGGGGGACTGTCCGGCGGCCAGCGGCAGGCGGTCGCCATCGCCCGGGCCGTGACCTTCGGGCCCAAGCTGCTCATCCTCGACGAGCCGACGGCGGCGCTCGCCGTCGCCGAGGTCGAGACCGTCCTCGAACTGATCAAGACAGTCTCGGCCCAGGGCGTGTCGGTGATCCTCATCACCCACCGCCTGCAGGACCTCTTCCGGGTCTGCGACCGGCTGTGCGTCATGTACGAGGGCACGCTCAGGGCCGACCTCGACGCCCGGAACACCAGCCTCGAACGGCTCGTGTCCGAGATCGTCGCCCACGACGAGGGAGAGATGAAGGAGGGGGTGCGACGGTGACCGCCACCAAGACCGGGACCAGCCACGGGACCAGCCAGCGGGTCGTCACCACCAGGTCGGCCCGGGCCAACGCCCACATCGGCCGGCACGCGCAGACGATCGCGATCGCGGTCGTGCTGGTGGTCCTGCTGATCTTCTTCGCGTTCTCCGCCGACCGGTTCGCCACGACGGGCAACCTGCTCAACCTGCTGCGGCAGATCGCCCCCACGCTGGTCGTCGCGACCGCGATGACCTTCGTGATCAGCACGTCCGGCATCGACCTGTCGGTCGGCTCCACGGTCGCACTGTCGGGTTCGCTGCTCGCGATCGTGCTGCAGCACGGGTGGAACCCCACCCTCGCCCTGGTCGCGATCCTCGCGCTCGGCGCCCTGATCGGGTTCGTGAACGGGTGGTTCTCCTCCTACCAGAACATCCCGCCGTTCATCGTCACGCTCGCGATGCTGTCGATCATGCGGGGCACGGCGCTGCGTGCCACCGAGGGCTACTCGACCCCCATCGACGGAGACCTCTGGATCGTCCAGATCGGCCAGGGCCGCGTCGCCGGGGTGCCCGTCCCGGCCATCATCGCGGTGGTCGTCGCGCTGATCGGCTGGCTCGTCCTCACCCGGACGCCGTTCGGCCGCTACGTCATCGGACTCGGCTCCAACGGCGAGTCGCTGCGGCGCACCGGCGTGAACACGCGGAAGGTCGGGCTGACCGTCTACGTGCTCGCCGGCCTGGCGGCGGCGGTCGCGGGCGTGCTGATCGCCACCCGTCTAAGCTCCGGCTCGTCCAACGCCGGATCCGGCTTCGAGCTGGAGGTCATCACGGCCGTCGTGCTCGGCGGCACCAGCCTCTTCGGCGGCCGGGCGAGCATGCTCGGCACGATCCTCGGCGCGCTCACGCTCGGCGTGATCGCCAACGGCCTGGTGCTGCTGCACGTCTCGCCGTTCTACGTGCAGATCGTCCAAGGCGGCATCCTGCTGCTGGCCATCTTCGCCAACAGCAAGGTGTGGGCGAAGTTCGGGGCGATCCGGAAATGACCTCCCCGGCCCGGCCTCCGGCCGTGACGACGGCGCTGGTGAACACCGTGCTCGGCCCGGTGTCCCCCGACGACCTCGGGATCACGCTCTGCCACGAGCACCTGCGCAACGACGGCGCCCGCGCCTGGCACCCCGCGCCCGAGGGCGACGCCGAGGGCGAGCTGATCGCCGGGCACCCCGTGCGGATGGAGTTCCTCGGCAGGCTACGAAACGACCCGTACCTCTCCCGCGACAACGTGTCGCTGGACGACACGGGAACCGCGATCGAGGAGGTGCGCAGGTTCGCCGAGCGCGGCGGGCGCACGCTGCTCGAGGTGACCCCCGAGGGCATCGGGCGGGCGCCCGGCGAGCTGGTCGCGATCGCCCGCGCCACCGGGCTGAACGTCGTCATGGGCTGCGGCTTCTACCTGGAGAAGACCCACCCCGCCCGGGTCCGCTCGATGACGGCGGCGGACGTCGCCGACGAGATCGAGCGCGACCTCACCGATGGCGTGGACGGCGTCCGGGCCGGCGTGATCGGGGAGATCGGCGTCTCGCCGGACTTCACCCCCGAGGAGGAGAAGGTGCTGCGCGGCGCGGCCCGGGCGCAGGCCCGCACGGGCGTGCCGCTCTCGGTCCACCTCCCCGGCTGGGTGCGGCACGGTCACCGCGTGCTCGACGTCGTCGCGGAGGAGGGCGGCCTGCTCGCCGGCACCGTGCTCTCGCACCTGAACCCCAGCGGGGCGGACCGCGACTACCAGGTGTCCCTCGCCCTGCGCGGCGCCTATCTCGGCTACGACATGTGCGGCATGGACTACCTCTATCCGGGCGAGGGCCAGTCCCCGTGCGACGAGGAGAACGCCGCCGCCGTGACCTGGCTGGTCCGCGCCGGGCTCGGGCACCGGGTGCTGCTCTCCCAGGACGTGTTCCTGAAGACCATGCTCGTCCGCTACGGCGGCACCGGCTACGCCCACATCCTCACCTACTTCGTCCCGCGCCTGCACCGGCACGGGCTGACCGCCGGCGACACCACCCGGCTGCTCGCGGGCAACCCGCGCGAGCTCTTCCTCGCCGCCGCGCGCGGCCACTGATCACAGACGTAGAAAGAAGGAGACGATTTCCATGACCCGCGTGCTCGTCGCCGGTGAATCGTGGGTGAGCGTGTCGACCCACTACAAGGGCTTCGACGCGTTCACCTCGACCACCTACCACACCGGAATCGAACCCCTGCGGGGCGTCCTGGCCGCCGACGGCATCGAGGTCGACCACCTGCCCGCGCACGACGTGCCCGCGTTGTTCCCCGGCACGCCCGAGGCGCTGGCCGCCTACGACGTGGTCGTGCTCTCCGACATCGGGGCCAACAGCATCCTGCTGCACCCCGCTACCTGGCTGGCCAGCGAGAAGACCGTCAACCGCCTCGACCTGCTGGCCGACTGGGTGGAGCAGGGCGGCGGCCTCGCCATGGCCGGCGGTTACCTGAGCTTCCAGGGCTTCGAGGCCAAGGCCGCGTTCGCCGGCACGGCGGTCGAACGGGTGCTCCCCGCCCGGATCTCCCGCTACGACGACCGCGTCGAGACCCCGCAGGGCGTGCCCGGCCTGCTCGCCGACGACGCGCACCCCATCGTGGCCGGGCTCCCCGCCCAGTGGCCCGACCTGCTCGGTTACAACCGGTTCGCGCTGCCCGAGGACGCGACGCTGCTCGCGACCGTCGGCGGCGACCCCCTGCTCGCCGTACGGCAGGCCGGGGCGGGGCGCACGCTCGCCTGGGCCTCCGACATCGCGCCGCACTGGTGCCCGGACGAGTTCGTCTCCTGGGACGGCTACCGCACCCTGTTCACCCGGGCGGTCCGCTGGCTCGCGAAGGAGCTCTGACATGCCGATCCCGGTGATCCTCGACTGCGACCCCGGGCACGACGACGCCATGGCCATCCTGCTCGCGGTGGCCAGCCCGGCGATCGACCTGCGCGCGGTCACGACCGTCGCGGGGAACCAGACGGTGGAGAAGACCGCGCTCAACGCCCGCCGGATGCTGAGCCTCGCCGGCGTCACCGGCGTGCCGGTCGCCGCGGGCTGCGACCGCCCGCTGACGGCGCCGCTGGAGATCGGCGACTACGTGCACGGGGAGAGCGGCCTGGACGGCCCGGCGTTCGGGGAGCCGAGCGTCCCGCTCGACCCCCGCCACGGCGTGGACCTGATCCACGACACGCTGGCGGCCGCCGCCGAGCCGGTGACCGTGGTGGCCATCGGCCCGCTGACGAACATCGCCACCCTGCTGCGCCGTCATCCCGAGGACCGCGAGCGGATCAGGGAAGTCGTGATCATGGGAGGCTCCACGGATCGCGGCAACCACACGCCGTACGCGGAGTTCAACATCTACGCCGACCCGGAGGCGGCGGCGGAGGTGCTGGACAGCGGCGTGCCGACGACATGGGTGGGGCTCAACGTCAGCCACCAGGCGCTGGTGACCGCCGACGTGCTCGCCAGGATCGAGGCGCTCGGCACTCCGCTCGCCCGGGTCTGCGTGGAACTGCTCACGTTCTTCGGCTCCACCTATCACGAGACCTGGGGGTTCCCCGCTCCGCCGCTGCACGACCCGATCACGGTGGCGTACCTCATCGATCCCGAGGTCATGACGTACGAGCGGGTGGGCCTGCGGATCGAGCTGGACGGCCGGCACACCCGGGGAGCGACCGTGGCCGACCTGCACCGCCGCATGGACTGGGAACCCAACGCGAACGTCGGGATCGTGCTGGACCGGGACCGGTTCTGGGATCTCATGGTCGGCGCGATCGAGACGCTCGGCCGGGTCTCCTGACATCCCTGAAGCAGCTGAAACAGGAGGAATCTGATGGAACCGCAAGGTGTCGTCGTCGTCGGGAGCATCTCCGCGGATGTCACCGCCTTCACCCGCCGCCTCCCGCGCCGGGGAGAGACCGTTCTCGGCGACGACGTCACCTTGGTCCTCGGGGGGAAGGGCGCGAACCAGGCGGTCGCCGCCGCCCGTGCGGGAGCGCCCACCTGGCTGGTCGGCTGTGTCGGCACGGATCCGTTCGGTGAGATCGTCTCATCGGCGCTGCGCTCCCACGGCGTGGCGCTGACGGAGGTCCGCTCCGTGGCCGGCCGCACCGGCGTCGCGCACATCAGGGTGGACGCGTCGGGCGAGAACGACATCGTCATGACTCCACTCGCCAACGCGGACCTCAGCGCCGAGATGGTGGACGAGAGCATCAGGGCCGTGCGCGAGAAGGCGAGCGTGCTGCTCCTCCAGCTGGAGACCCCCGTCGACGTCGCCTGTCACGCGGCCGAGGAGGGCGCGCGGGCCGGCCTGACCGTGGTGCTCGACCCCGCGCCCGCGCGGCCACTGCCCGACCGGGTCTGGCCGCACGTCGCGGTCGTCACCCCAAACGAGAGCGAGGCGGCCGCGCTGACCGGGGTGGAGGTCGTCGACGTCGCGTCCGCCGAGCGGGCCGCGGCCTGGTTCCTCGACCGCGGCGTGCGCCACGCGATCATCACGCTCGGCGCGGCCGGGGCCCTGTCGGTCACCCCGGAGCGCACCCGGCACTTCCCCGCCTACGCGGTCACCCCGGTGGACACCACCGCCGCGGGCGACGCCTTCACCGGCTTCGTGGGCGCGGCCCTCGCGGCCGGCCTCGACACCGCCACCGCCGTCCGGCGGGGGATGGCCGCCGGAGCCCTCGCGACCACA
>NZ_JBFAOO010000072.1:0-34253 GCF_040675265.1 Microbispora sp. NPDC049633 | reverse complement strand
GCCGGGCGTGCGGCCTGGGGGCCGGTCCCGGCCGGCGGCGCCCCGGGCCGTCCACCGACCCGCACGCCCGCCGCACCCGGCCGACTCGCCGACCCTGAGACGCGCCGCCGCGCCCATATGCTGCCGGGATGGACGCGATCACGATGCTCCAATGGCTCCTGGAACACGATGTGAACGCCCTCCTCAGGGTGGACGCCGAACGTGGGAGCGCTCGGCCCTGGACCTTCCACGCGAGCGGCGGACCCCAAAGTAATCGATGGGTCGTCCGCGCTGACGCCGACTCCGCTGAAGAATGCCTCCGGCAGGCTCGCAAGGCGCTCAAAGCCCATGGGCTGGATCTACCCGAGTAAGACACCTATACCGAGGTCGATCTCTCCGGTACCACCCTCACGATCGTCTGATGATGGCTGATCGCCATACGGGGTCGGGGGCGATCGGTGGGCCGGCGCAACGGAGGAGCAACCGTCCCGTGCCCGCTGCGTACCCGTCAGGAAGGGGAACGAGAGGGAACCGAGGACTCGTGGAGGGGACGCGCCCATCCTGACCTGGAGTGCAGCAAGTGGTTGGATGGCGTACCACCAAACCGGCTCCTCCGATCGCCGAAAAATCGAAAGCCCACCGCCCGGCAGGCAGACGAAGCGCTAATTATCAGGGCCGGTCCAGGTGCGCTGTGGTTGAGTCCCATCCGAGCAGACGCTCGGATCCAAGCTCTATGAACGAGACGTCAGCGCCTTCAAGCGTGTTCCTTAGATGGGCCATCTCTGTCGTGCTGGTGACGATCACTTGGCTCTGCTCGTCGTGCCCCTCGCTTAAGTATCGAAGAATGGCTTCGTAGTCGTCCAACTCCATGTCCTGCTGTCGGGGCTCGTCAAGCACCAAGAGACCGGGATGTCTTCCGCGGCTTACGCCTACGCGTCGTATTGAATCAAGATATGCGAGCTTGATGCGTACGACATCACTAGCGCTAGCATCCGTGTCAACATCGAAGCCTTGACGCACCGGCTGCAAGGAATCCATGTCTACCTGCACCAACGCAGGGTCATAGCTTCCGAAGCCGGATAGCCGAAGCCGCTTCCGCATTAGTGAACCCACTGAGCGCAGAACCGAAATATCAGATTCTGAAAGGCCCTCTGGAAGTCCATTTAGTTCATTACGAGCCTCGGCAATTTGTTGCGCGATCTGTGACAGTGCCTCAATCTTCGTCTCGTAGGAGTCGACGGCCCTCCGAACTTCGTCGCGCCGTAGTTCGAGTGAGATCCTTTTAGCAATATCACCACTTTTCGGCACCTGGTCTGGCGTGATTGCATCTGCCTCCAGTGATCGGAGTTGCAGCCTAAGATGATCGATCTCGCGCTGCATCGCTGAATATGCGTGAGCCGACTGTTCAACTATGACGCGCGAACGCTCCCTCATTGCCATGGCGGTACTTATCTGTGCGTTGAGTAAGCCGATTGTCTCGCTTACATCAAGCGTTGGGCCAAGTTCTGCAGCCTCAATACCGTCAAGTGATTGTCTACATGTGGGGCAATTATGGTCAGAGATGTGCTGGGCCGATGTTTCGCTGCCGAGGCGAATAAGGGTCGAGATATCTCTATTGCGATTTTTTTCTTCTGTGAGTCCGGCGATACGCCGATCTAGAGCGGCAAGCTGCCCCTCAGCCATCGTCAGATCTTGTTCTAGTAGACGAGCTGCAGCTAAGACATCGTTGAGTTCCTCCCGGACCTCATCGATCCTGTCGCGCAGCTCCGCATCGACGTCCTCGCCAGGCTGAATCGTAGATGCGGAGGGTTTAATGGCATCCAACTCCGCTTCAAGGGAGCGGAGGAAATCTCCCGCAGGCAGCCATTCCCCCTCCCGTACCACTTGAAGCATCGCGCCACTGAGGTCGGTAGGTTGGGCAAGAGTTGTCCTAGCGATTGATCCTGACGGGCGCTCAGGGATTCCCACCACCCTGCCGCCTATTGCACCGGCTTGCCCTCTGATTGCCGATCGAGAGGCCGTCCATTCAATCTGTAGATCATTGATGCGCCGCTCGAGTTCCTCTCGCTGCTTACGTGCCCCCGGCCCTTCCAGCCTAAGCAGGAATTCTGCAGCACGTCGGACAGGATCGCGGATCTGGTACCGCTCCACTTTGCGTGGTCCTGATGACACCCACGCTTGTTGATCAACAATCAAAAAGGGGAAAATCACGTCTGGGTACAGCAGTACTGGTCTTCCGGAGTAATCCACGACACTCGGGAGGTCCCATCCAACAAACTTCATTAAGAGGGCGTGGAATCCTCGTTCTCCCTGAACACTGCCGGGATCATGCAGAAAGTAGTCAGTAGGTCGAGATCTCACTATGCGCTCGGTGACCGCGGCCTCTTGCCATACCCGAACCAGGTTGGGCCGGAACGTTGGATGCTTGATATGGCGCTGCGCGGTGATAACCTCACCGGCATCATTACCCAGCTCAATTGCAACCCAGCTTGAGGCCACAGGCCTAGTGACTTCTTTTCCCTCTCGTAGGCTTATAATCTCGCTAGTCATAGCGCTACCAAGCGGGGCATGAGCGCGAGCGCTTAGCATCCGCTCCATGCCAAGCGCATAAATCAGGCCCTGCACAACCTGAGTTTTCCCTCGATTGTTACCTGCCTGAATCAGGTTGAACCCTGAGGAAAACCTTACTGTCCGCCCCAGGGCACCGTCCTGAGTATGAACTCGCAGCCTTACAGCACGAATTTTCATGCTCATTCGGCATTCACTCCTAGATGCCGAGTAACTGCCGCGTCGCTCAATCTCGAAAAGCTCGCAAGGAAGCGCTTCTCAACGGCGAGAACTTCCGGTTCTCGATCGATGGCGGCAGCAAGATTGACGCCTTTCTCGGTCAAATAAATTCGCCTATTACCTTGTCCCTTCACTCCTACTAGCCTATCGGCGATTGCTAGTCTTACTGTGACCTGGAGGTCGGGATCTAGCCTTTGTACCTGGGTACTGGCGAACCTGCGACCAGTCCACCATGCGGCAAGCATTTGCCGCGTTCGATTGGTTCGAGTCCCCCACATAAAGAGGTGGACGTTCTCAAGCTTGGCAGCCTTCCCGTTGAAGCGCGCAAGGATCAGTACTAGTAGAGACGTCCTAAATGCGATTCTCTTCCGAGCGTCCATAGGACGGGGTCGCTTGTGGAAGCCAGCAGGTATCTGTAAACCCTCGGCTTCGGTAAGAGTCGCTGCGGCAGCTAGCGCCCAAAGTACCGCTTGGCTTTGATCTTGGCGTTGCTCATTGGGAATATCCGTCAACTCGTATTGTCTCTGAGTGCGGATCGAGTCATCGCTCATGGGAAATCCAGCGGGCAGTCCATAAGCCATTGGGCGACCTGACCCTCCGCAACTACCCGGGCCTGCGACTTCCGCACATTGAGAACACTGGTAACCACGTCCTCGGTATCCCTCAATATCGAAGCCAATAATTGATCTGCGTTTGGCTGGTCTAGGGGATAGTGTACTTCAAGTCGCGCTTCGAGGTCCGAAAGATGATCTTCCAGTTCCTCGCCTAGCTCAGAGTAGTGATCCTGAATCCAGTCCCGCTGTTCACGGCCTACAACTGAGTTTGATAGCAGGCGATCCATGAAGGCACTTCGCTTTGCGGAGTCGCTGAATCCCGCCGTGCGCAACAACTTGCTGCTCATCTTCTGAATCAGAGGATCGGCGATTTCTTCGTAATTCGGATTGGCAACATGCGGGAGGCGCAGGCGGTCTATCTGTCGAGCTATGACGGCATTTTTCGCACGTTCATACGAGCGAAGTGTATGTGGTATCACGATGATGTCTTGCGCGGCGTAGGGCAGCGCCTCAGCGCGCAATCGTTCAGTCTGTTTACTCGCGTGTTCGAGCAGTCGCTTTGTCGTAATTAACGGTACGAGAAGTATCCATCGTTTGGCTCGATAGTCGGGCGGAACTATCTTTCGAACCTTATCTCTGTTTGTGATGAACTTTCCGACATCGTCGGTCATTTTCGTGCGCTGTTTCCTGTAGCGCGCATCCGGGCTAAGCGGTTCGTTCTCTGGTGCGTAGCATTGGTAGACGCATTCATCGTCAAGCGAGAAGCCCTCCAATCCCGCATCCCCACCATCTTGGTCGGGGACCTCAATGAAGTTCCCTCGATGGTGTTCATGGAGTACTCGCACGCAGAGGTTTTGCCATTCGTTACCACTGAGATGCTCGAAGCCGGACATGGTTGCGGTCATGTGTCCGCCTTCATAACGCTACGCTGGCGTATCACCCTAGTAAGTATCCGCGGCGCGATTAGGGACGGCGTAACTTCCATAGCCCACCCCCATCACGTCGCAACGCCAAGCCGCTGACGCCATGCCATCCCGCAACGACGGCCGATGCTCTCCGTGTTAACAGCGTGGCCCGGTGACATCATTTCCGGCGTGTGCCTCGCAGTCAAGCGGAAAGGTGTCCTGGCGACGACCGTCAGTAGGACTTATTCAGATCCCAAGAGGCCGGGCTCTCCTCCACCACGTGGATTCCTACCGGGAACTCGCCAACGAAGACTTCGCAGCCCACGATCGATGGCTTCGAGCCCTATGAGTCACCCATGATCCACAAAGTTTGACAATTGGTCCCGGTGGCGGACGACAACACCGCAAGCCTGCCCGGTGCGTCGGGCCATTAGGGGCGGTCATCAGGGGTCAGCCACGGCCACACGCGGGAGGCCCTGCGCCCAGCTCGCGGCCCGTACGGCCTGCGATCGGACCGATGATCCGTCATCTCTAAAGTGTGACAATCATGCCTCCGGTGGGGGCACTCTGGCTCCGGGGTGAGCGCCGAGATCACGCCTACCACCGTCGGCCTGCCAGGGGCGGCGGCCTGGTCTCTACCCCGGAGGACCTCAACCGCTTCTGGAGCAAGGCCCCGCTAGGGCAGATATGGCCAGGACGGTTCCGGTTAAGGGGGCCGGCTGGCCCCGAGGACGCCCGCTACGGGTACGGCCTGGCCCGGATGAAGTCGAGCTGCGGCTACGCCTACTTCGCCGCCGGCGACATGCCGGGAGCCGCGGTGTTCAGCGGGCGTGACCGGGCCGTGCGCGCGGGCACCGTCTACGTCACGGGCGTCCCCGACAATCGTCAGCACCTGATTGACACCTTCGACGCCGCCATCTGCGCCCGCTGAATCCGGGTGCCCTGATGGTCCTTCGTCCTCCTCGCTGGTTGAGTGTCCCGGCCGTGCCCACCGAGTCAAGGGCGCCTGCGGCGTCGCTTCGCGATCAGCTTTGCTGACCCTTGACACGACGGTCCCGTCCTGGGGATCGGCAGCTACGAGGAGGACGAGGGTGAACCAGGGGACGGGCCGCGCATGGCCGGCCGCTGCAGGTCGCGAGCATGATCGCCGTGCCATTAGCGTGCCATTAAGGGCGGTCAACGGGGGGCACTCACAGTCACTCGCGGACTGCTTGTCGCCCAGGTCGCGGCCGTTTTCCCTGAAGAGCAGACCGATTTGCAAGCAGGAAGTCAGGGGTTCGAATCCCCTAGGCTCCACCCAATCAAAAGCCCAGGCCAGGGACCGTTTTCCCGCCTGGGCTTCGGATTGATTCCTGCGGGCGAAAGCACGTCTCAGGTGCCGTCCCACTGTGGTCGAGTGACCGGAACCACTGTGAGCAGTTGATCCAGGCCCTTGAAGTCCTTTGGGGTGCAGGTGTAGAGCGGCAGTTGGTTGGCCATCGCCACGCAAGCGATCATCAAATCTGCCGTGCGGGGACGCGGGTTGCGGCCTGAGGCGACGACAGCGGTCCAGAGTTGGCCGTACTCGCGGGCGGCGGTTTCGTCGAAGGGGAGAGGATCGAACTCAGCCTCGGCGGCCTGAAGGATCTTCATCCGGTGAGCGAGTTCTTGCGGCCCGGACGCCACGAGCACGCCGACCGACAACTCCGCCGTCGTGATGGCGCTGATGGTCATCTCGTCGGGCAGCTCGTCCGGGTCGATCCCAGCGCGCAGGATGAGGATGTTGGTGTCGAGCAGCCCTTGCGTGGGGGTCATTGTTCGCCCTCGCTGAACTCGCCTCTGCCGTATGCGCGATCGTAGGGGTCGTAGAGATCGTCGTTGACGTGTCGGTCCATGTCCTCGCGGTACTTCCGGTCATCGAGACGCGGCATACCTCGGGACATGGCGGCGAACTCCGCTCGTGAGACGGCCCGGCGTCGGCGCCGGATTGGCACGAGGTCGCCGATGTGATGGCCATTACGAGTCACGGCGTACCGTTCTCCGCGCTCCAGGCCATCCATGATCTCTGCAGACCGGTTGCGGAGATCGCGCTGCGAGATCTGATGGGAACGTTCAGGCTCAGAGATGCTCACCCCACAAGTGTAGAGGGCGTGCTACGTGGTGCCACCAAGTAGCACCACGCTATCCATCGTCGGGACGTGGGGCCGCGAAGTCGGGCCATTAGCGGGCCATTAAGGGCGGTCAACAGGGAGTACTCACGGTCACTCGCGGACTGCCTCTGGCCAAGGTCGGGGCCGTTGTCCCTGGTGATCAGGCCGATTTGCAAACAGGAAGTCAGGGGTTCGAATCCCCTAGGCTCCACCCACTCAAAAGCCCAGGTCAGGGACCGTTTTCCCCGCCTGGGCTTTGATCGTTAATCGGCCTTCGTGCTCTTCCGTGCCCGTTGCGTGCCCGATCCACTCTTGAGTTGTCCTCGCGCGAGGCTGTCGAGCTGCTTGGCCACGTGGTGCCGCCGCTCGTCCGCCACGTGCTCATCCTGCTCTGAGGAACTGTTCAAAGGCTTCCCGTGCCAGCGCGGACACACTCTTGCCCTCTTGCTCGGCGCGGGCCTTCGCGCGTTCACGCAACTCCTCCGGGAGTCTGAAGGAGACCCTTGGGGAATGGGTGCCCTCGCCTGTGAGCGATGGACGTCCGGGACGACTGGTCGGCACGGGTACGCGGCCTTCGTCGATCGCGCGGTGGACGTCGCTGATTGCGTCCCGCACGTACTCGTCCGTGATCAGGTTGCCTTTGGTGTCGTGGATCTCTTCGGAGTCGCTGTCGATATCGGAGTCGTGGTCCAGGGCCAGTTCGATGTCTTCGGGTGGCCAGGCTGCCTGGTGCTCAGTCATGGCGTCCTTCTCCGTAGCGCGGTCGGCATCACGTGGATAATCACTAGAGCTTTGTCGGTGAGGATGCCGATCACCTCCAGCTCTATGCCCCGATCGTCGGGGCCGATCCAAACCCATCGATCCTCCAGCGTCGGGTCTCTGGCCGGCACGATCACTGGGGGCCCAGATCGGACAACATGCAAGGCATGCGCCTGCCCGATACGGTGCCTCCTCGCCGACTGGTAGAAGCGCAACCTCTTCATGCCCATATTATGTCGGACACAACCTCTGTAGGTAGGGGGTTCCGGTCTACAGCGGGCTGACCACCGAGACGGCGGTTGCGTCCTGGGCGTTCGCGGTTACGAAGAGGACGGGATGGGCCCAGGGGCGCGTGTCCGTCGGCAGGTCACGGGCTGAGCGGCGGGCCATTAGCGGGCCATTAAGGGCGGTCAACAGGGGGCACTCCCGGTCACTCGCGGGGTGCCTCTCGCCCAGGTCGGGGTCGTTTCCCCTGGTGATCAGGCCGATTTGCAAGCAGGAAGTCAGGGGTTCGAATCCCCTAGGCTCCACCCCACGTCAAAGACCACCTCCCGTGATCAGGAAATGGCCTTTGTGATCTCGTACAGCAGCGAAATGCAGCAACCGCTACGAATCCGGTTGCTCACCGAGCCGCCTGAGAGCCTTGCGCGTCTCCTCTGACGAGACCTCGCTGTAGATGTTCATCGTGACCGAGATCTGACTATGCCGAAGGGTCTGCATCGCCACGCGCGGGTGAACGTCGAGGGCGACCAAGAGCGACGCGCAGGTCTTCCGAGTCGCGTGGACATGGACCTTCCGCACCTTGCCCTGGCGCAGGCGTTGGCGAAGCTCCGCCGGAAGTTCGACGGCTCGATCGGCCGGCCGCTCGCGGTGGTGAAGACGAGCCCTGTTTCGTGCCAGCCCCCCAGCCTCAGCGCGGGCCGCACGGTGGTTGGCGAGGCGCACCCGCAAAGCCGCGGTGACGATGTCAGGGAAGAGCAAGGTGGCATCGGAAGTGCGTGCGTCTTGGTCTCGCATCGTGTCCCGCCTCGTACGAGCGACTCCAGGGAAGTCCGTGCCTCATCCACCGTCCACGGCTTCACCTTGCGCCTACGCGGGACGGACATCCTGACGTTCGCCGCGACGTTCCGCGAGAGCGTGTCGTCCCGAACAGCAGTGCTCAATGCTGCCCGTAGCGTCATGAACGGTCCACTCGGAAGGCTTCTGCTCGCAGCATTTCCCCACCGCGCCGACACCGGGCGGAGCTGTCCACGGCCCGAAACCGGTGGCGCAGTCGGCCTGATGCTGTGATCCGCATCTCAGCCGGTTGCCCCTCACATCGATGTCAGGGGTGAGGATGGCGACTACGCCCGGAATCACCGGGTCGGTCATACGAGAGGTGGCGGAAGATGGGGCAGGCGTGGGGTTTCGGCAGGTATGGCGGGCCCGAGGTGCAGGAGTTCTTCGATCGTCCCGACCCTGTCCCCGGTCGCGGCGAGGTGCTGATCCAGGTCGACGTCGCCGGCGTGAATCCCCTCGACCACCTTCTGCGCTCGGGTCTGGTCGACGGGTTCGACGGCGGGCGTCCGTTTCCCCGCGTGCTGGGCATGGAGGCAGCCGGAACCGTTCTCGCCCGGGGCGAGGACGTCAACGGGCTCGAGGTGGGTGACGCGGTCTTCGGCTTCGCACTCACCGGTGGCGGCACCTACGCCGAGACGACGGTGCTGTCCGCGCCGAACACCGCGCGCATCCCGGAGGGTCTGTCAGCGACCGTGGCGGCAACGCTGCCAGTAGCCGGGACGACCGCGGTGGACGTGCTCGACCAGCTCAGCCTCCCGGCCGGTGCCACGGTCCTGGTCAACGGAGTCGGGGGCGGGGTCGGCCTCGCCGTCGCCCGGCTGGCTATCGGGCGCGAGTTGCGTGTGATCGGCACCGGGAGTACCGCCAAACGCGAGCACGCCGAGGCCATCGGGGTGCGGTTCATCGACTACACCGCCGCGGACGTCGCCGCCGCGGCACGCGAGCTGGTTCCGGACGGCTTCGACGGGATCGTCGACCTGGCCGGAGGCACCTCGCTGCGGACGGTCGCTCCGCTGGCCCAAGATCGCCACAACGTCATCGCTGTGGGTGATATGTCTGTGCCCGATCTCGGTGGGCGTTTCGTCGTGCGTCGCGTCGACCGCGAGAACCTGGAGCGGTCGGCCCGGCTGGCCCTCGACGGACTCCTCGCACCCGTAATCACCGCGGTCCATCCGCTCTCCGACGCCCCGGCCGCCCTCGCCACCGTCGAGAGCGGTCACACCTCGGGCAAGGTTGTCATCAAGGTGGCATGAGAAGTGCCCGGCCGTCTGACGCTGTCGACCGCCCACTGCGGACTGACGAGATCCCGTGGTCAGCGCATCACCAACTGAGCACGTTCACCTGTACGAGGTTGAGACGTTCAGGCGTACGCCGACACCAGTCAAGTGTGCACCGCCCAATCACCCAGCCTCTGTCCTAATGCGGGTGTTCTGCTGCCGCCGGCATCTGCCGCCTGAGTAGGAAGACGGGGGCCCCACGTAGTGACCGGCTCCCGTTTGCAAGCGGGAGGTCAGGGGTTCGAATCCACTAGGCTCCACCAACTCGAAAGCCCAGGCCAGGGACTATTTTCCCCACCTGGGCTTCGATCGTTGATCGGCTCGCGCTCTTCCGTGCCCGTCGCGTGCCCGATCCGCTCGCCGTACCAAGCCGCACCCGCCGACTACGGGCGCGCCGCCGCCGTACTGTTGCGGCACGACGATCGGTGACCAGAACTCAAGAGAGGGTGTCCTTGACCACGATCTGGCCGTCGTCGATCACGAATTTCTGGTTGTTGTTCGGCACGCACTGCCACAGGTAGACCGGCGAGAGGTTGGCACGGCTGTTGGTGACGTCCAGACAAATGCGGTTGCCTGTGTTGAGGGTGGACTTGAGGATGATCTGGCCCCTCTGGAGGACCCAGAGCTGGTTGGCGTTTCCGAGGCACTGCCACTGGTACACGCGGGTACCGTTGGCGCGGCCGTTGGAGGCGTCCAGACACATCTCCTGGGCCTTACCGATGGTGTCTTCCACCTTGATGAGGCCGTTCTGGAAGACGAACTTCTGGTTGGAGTTGTTGTTCTGGCACTCCCACAGGTACATCTGGGTACCGTTGCCGCGGTTGTTGCTGACGTCGACGCACGCCGGGGGGCCGACCCGGGCCGGGCGGACGGCCTGCTGGTGAACCGAGGCCATGGCGGGCACGGTGGTGATCGCACCCACTGCGGCGGAGATGACGGCGACGGCGAGCAGACGGTGAGCAAGCATGGTTTGCCTCCGAAGAGAGTTGATCGAGATGCGAGCACCATGTCATCACTCACCGTCACTGATCAATTACTGATCACATGCGTTCTGTCGTGCGGCGGGGCCGAGGGCTGTCGGAGGCGGCAGTGCCGACAGGGAAGGTTCACAGCTCTGGCAAGATCCGGATAGCGCTCGAAATGATCTCATCGCCAATCGACCAAAAACAGCGAGATGAGCAGGCCAGGGCCCATGCCTGAGTAAGAAAAGATCTTTCGCTATCGATTCGATGGCCTTCGTCCTCCTCGCTAGCCAAATGTTCCGGACGTGCCCGCCAAGTCCGCCAAGTCAAGGGCGCCTACGGCGTCGCTCAGCGCGGGCCGCACGATGGTCGGCGAGACGCACCCGCAGAGCCGCGGTGACGATGTCCGGGAAGGGCAAAGTGGCATCGGAAGCCTGTGTCTTCGTTTCGCGGTGCAGGAGTTTGCCGTTGACTCGCTGGATCTGCCGGCCGATCGTCATCTCCGCCCGGTCCAGATCCACATCTTCCCGGCGGAGCCCGAGCACCTCACCCAGGCAAAGCCGGAGCACGAGGACCAGGACGTAGGCTGCGGCCTCTCCGGGCCGCTCCCGGCCGCGCCGACGCCAGCCGCACCCGAGCAGGGATGCGAACAGGAGACGAGAACCAAGAAGGCCTTGGGGTGGCTGCCGCGAACCCCGGGGCCTTCGACTCCGAGAGAGGAGCCACGAGCTGTCGCCGTAGCCGGCTGAGCTGGAAGCCCTGATCGGCAGACGAGAGATCAGGGCGCGGCCTCGCGAACGCTGAGTTCGCCGCAGTGCGAGACAGTGTGGAAATCAGCGACGCGATGCTCTCCAAACAGGTGGCGCTGCTGGAGAAGGCGGGTTACGTCCACGTCGAAAAGGGGCGCGTCGGCCGGCGATCGCGTACGTGGCTGTCACTCTCGGACGAGGGGAAGGCGGCGTACGCGAGGCACATCGCGGCGCTGCGAGCCATCGCCGATCTCACCGACTGACGTCGGACCAACCGGATCGTCCTGCGGCGCGGCGCAGGTGTCGGCCGCCTACGTGCGGCGCTGAGACCGGCGCTCCATGTCGGAGACCGGGTGCCGCTGCTCAACCGACCGCCAGGAGTGATAAGCCCCGCCGTACCCGACGACTCGCAGCAGGCGACATGCCTTGGCGGCCGTGGACACCGAAACGCCTTCGTCTATGAGGGCGGCACGCCATGAGCGGACGAGCGCTGTGGTGAGCTTGCCTACCGGCACCTCACCGAGGCCGAGAACGATGTGTCGCTCAAGGAGCCGGGTGTAGAGCTCGACCGTCTTGAGCCGCAGGCCCGGCCGCACTTCGATCCAGGTAAGGGCATGCTCGCCGAGCAGGACTTCGCCGCGATCGGGGTCCGTCCACTCCCCTGAGATCATCTGCGCTTCGACGAGCGTGAGTGCGCGGTCGGCGTCCGTCTGCGTGGCATAGGCCGTGGAGCCCGTGTGGATACGACCCCGGCCGGCGTCCCGCAACCGCCGGCGACCTGGAGGCCGCGCGGCAGATCTCAGGAGTATGTCAGCACGATCATCGGCCTGCAGTGCTTCGCGTTGCGGGGCATCGTCATCGTCGGAGACGCCTCGCCCGAGCGGGGGAGGCGATTGCTGATTCAGCGCATGAAGGGTTTGAAGATGGCAACCACCTTCGCGGCAGCACGGTCGGCGTCCCCGTCCGCGATCGCCTCGACCAGCTCGTGGTGGTGCCGGTGTGCCGCGTCCTCGTCCTCGCTCTTCTCGTCGCGCATGTGAGCAGCGAAGACGTCGAGCATGCTGGAGTACAGCTTGACGTAGAGAGGGTTGTGCGTCGCCGCCACGATCGCGTGATGCAGGGCGAGGTCCGCGCTCGCTCGCAGGTCGAGATCATCGGTCGACCAGCTCGCTTCTCGACGGTCGCGCAGCTCGCGCAGCAGCTCGACGTCGGCATCCGAGCGATTCAGTGCGGCCAGTGACGCTGCGGCGCTGTCGAGGCTAAGGCGTAGTTCCAGGTAGTGGCGACGGGTGCCACCGGCGAGCTGACGTTCAAGAGTGCCTGTCAGCTCGGAGCTGGAGATGACGAAGGTGCCGCGGCCCTGCTCACGGCGCAGCAGACCTGCGTGCACCAGCGACTGCAGTGCCTCGCGCACCGTGTTCCGACCGATCCCGAACTCCGACACCAGTGCGGCCTCGGTCGGTATTCGCTCACCGACCGGCCAGCGTCCGGAGACCACCTCCTCGCGGAAGCGCTCGGCGGCCTGCTCGATGAGCCCCACTCGACGCATCGACTGTGGCGTGCCAGAATCTCCGTAACTCATCCCATAATCCCATCATCTGCTGACCTTACACCGGAGTATAACGTGACATCGCTCTCCGCACCGGTCGTTCCGATGCATCGTGGGCGTCTGACCTTGTGGGCCGGACTAGCCATCGCCCTGACAGCGGTCAACCTGCGAACGGCCGTGACCGGGTTCACGCCGCTCCTGGAGATCATCGGATCCGATCTCGGCTTCGGGGTGACGCTGTCCGGCCTGCTCGGCACTGTGCCGGCGGCGTCCTTCGGCATCTTCGGGTTCCTCGCCCCAGCGGTGACGAAAAAGTTCGGACTCGAGCGCACGGCCACTGTGGCGCTGGGCCTGACGGCACTGTCGCTCCTGATGCGCGCCTTCTCTCCGACGCCCTCGTTGCTGGTGCTTTCGACCGTGCTGGCACTGGCCGGAATCGGAGCCGCGAACGTCGTGGTCGTTCCGTTGGTGAAGGCCTGGTTCCCCGATCGGCTGGCCCTGTGGACGTCGCTTTACCTGATCCTCCTGCAGACGGGCCAGTTCAGCGCCCCGCTCCTCGCGGTCCCGGTGGCAGAAGCGGCGACGTGGCGGCTCTCGGTGGGTATCTGGGCGGGACCGGCTGCTGTGGCTGCTGTGGTCTGGTTCGTCCTGGCAGTCAAGCTGCCCGCCGATCACCACGCGCCCGCGGCCGTGACGGCGACCGATGCGGGACCGAGGATCAGCCGATCATCAACCGTCTGGGGCCTGGTGATCCTCTTCGCGATGATGTCGCTGTCCAACTACGGGATCATCACGTGGGTCCCGGCAGTGCTCACCGACGCAGGAGGCAGCGCGGCCCTGGGCGGCTCCATGGTCGCGTTCTACTCGGCATGGGGCATGCTCGCGGCCTTGGTGGTTCCACACCTGGCCACGCGCATGGTGAACCCGTTCATCGTGGTCGTCGGATGCGCGATCTTCCTGGTAGCGGGATACCTGGGCCTGCTCCTGTCCCCGCTCGACGGCACGCTGACATGGGTGTGCGCGCTGGGAATCGGGGTGAGCACCTTCCCGCTCTGCATGACCCTCATCAACCGTCGAACCAAGAGCCCGCAGACAGCCTCTGCAGTGTCGGGCTTCGTTCAGGGCATCGGCTATGGGCTGGCGTGCTTGGGCCCGATCGGTCTGGGCCTTCTGCGCGAGGCGACCGGATCATGGTCGATCCCGCTCCTGGTGCTCGCTGCGAGCGCCATCCCAGGGGTGATCGCCGGGTGGTTCGCCTGCCGTCCTCGCTTCGTGGAGGACTCTGCGCCACAGCCGGCGAAGCGCGACGCTGACCAGCAGCCACGACGATAAGAGAGGCGACCCGGAAGCCGGCTTCGCGGTTGCGGTAGGCGCCGACGGTTTCGACGTACTCGCGGCGGGTGCCGGCGTGTTCGGGGTGTGCCGCCGCGCAGGGTGCCGAGCCGTGCGCGGTGGGTGCGGCGACCTGTTCCAGCCGGTCGTCGCGCATCACCATCGGCTCGGGTGCGCCGGTCCCGGCCGTCGGCGGGACTCCGGGCCGTCGCACCCCAACCGCTCCCGCGGTCGCCTCATCGTGGCCGATCACCGTACGTGGCGGGGGCGATCGACGATGCAGACGCCAACGAGCGATACAGCGCGACCCTAATAGCCGCGTTCCGCATAATTCGATGGTTCTGGAAGTCCCGGAAAGTTTGATCTGCAGGTCAAGGCATTTGGGGCTGCTTTCATGGGTCGGTATTTCCTGAAGACCGATTATCTGGATTCGGCTGCGGTGGCCTGGAAACAGCTCGTTCTGTCTGAAGCCGTGTACGTGGCCGGAGGTGTTGTTCACCTCCGGCAGGGGGGACGAATCAAACGGTGAGGCGAGCGCTGGTCGCCAACCATGCCATCCTCGAGCTGCTCGCGCCCACGACCACTGAAGACCGGCCCGGCCGTCGGCGTGGCTGGACGGCGGCGTCTACCCCGATCTGGTCACGGTTATCGACGACGAGCTGACCGCTGTTCCCCTTGCCTCGCATACCTTTCACGCAGTGGAACTACGCCATCGAGTGTGGACGGGCAAACCGGCCCATACCAGCAATCGAAGATCAACTCAATGGGTAATTCTTGGAAGCACTCTTAGTCATGTGCTCCACCATGAGGACGACGGCCGCCAGATTCCTGTGACCAAATGGTCAATACCGCCGCTATATCGATCTGCGCTAAATCTATATCGATCGATCAAATGCCCGTTCCTCGTAAGGAGAAGCATGCGAAAAGTCACGTGGCTCCGCCGGCTGGGCCTCGTCTCAGCGGTGGTGGCGGCCGGTCTGGCAACCACGCCCATGGCCGCGCACGCGGACGGCTATGACACTCCCCGCAGCGCCACTGTTCTGGGGGCGGGCAACACCTACGCGGCCGGGATAGCGGCGGCCGAACAGCGGGCCCGGCAGGCCGTCCTCGCGGTCGGCCACGACTGCACCCCTGGGACCTACTACAACCAAGGGGTCTATTCCTCTCCGGGTGGCGGCACGTGGGTCTTCCAGTCCACCCACAGCGCGATGTGTGTCGACTGATCAAGTTCCACCACAACGGCCTCCGCCGGGGATGCCGGGGCAGGGTAGCCCGGCTGCTCCAGGCGGAGGCCGTTCCACGGCAGGTAGTACATGGCCACGGCATCTACGCGATGGAGTCCAGGGGCGGCATGCACGCTTTGCGCATCGCAGGATGCCACGGCGCCCGCCGGTTACAACGGGAGGCGGGCGGCTCGGCTGTGGACGCGAAGAGCGGCGATCAGCCAGGTGAAGGCGGGCACAGCCGGTGAAGAGGGCTCGCGCCCGTTGAGCACGGCTATCAGTTGCCAATAGCGCTCGACTTGGGGGTCGGCGACAATCTCAAGCCACCGTTGCAGTTCGGTGCGTTCGTTGCTCGGCATATCGGGCTTGATGATGTGGTTCAGAACTGCGCGGCCTTCGGCCGAGTCCGGTGCGATCGATTCGGCTATCGCCCGGCCGGCGTGCTCCAGAGTCGGTGCCCGGAGCTCATAGCCGTAGCGCGCTGCGACCGATGAGTCATCGCTCAGTGCGATCTGCTGGAGCCGCTGCCGGAAGTCTTCGCTGTTGACCAAGTCGGTCAGTTCGATCCAGGCGTCGACCTGGCGCGGCGTCGGATCGTCCGGCAACTCATCGGGCAGCTCCCGCATCCACTGCGCGACCACCTTGGCATCGTCATCCAGCGTGATTCCCGAGAATGTGTTCTCGACGAACTTGTCTATGAGGTGCTGCCGCTGTGTCGCGGACAATCGGGCAAGTTTGTGCGTCATCATCGCCTCCTCGGTTGTGCCGCCGCGCGTGGCGATCGTGCGGAGTACGGCGCGGCGAAGCTTGAGAGCCTTGATTTCCGCGTCCAGCGCTCGGGCGTGTATGTCGGCCACCTCGGCCACCGTGGTTTGCCGCGCCAGTATCTTCTGGACCGCGTCCAGCCCGATGCCGAGTTCGCGCAGGGTGCGGACCAGATCAAACCGGGCCACGCCAGCGGCGTCGTACAGTCGGTACCCGCCGGTAGAGCGGTCGGTGGGCACTACGAGGCCGCTGTCGGACCAGAAGCGGATGGTGTGGACCGAAAGACCGGTGCGCCGAGCGATTTGGCCTACCGTGTAAAGCTCTCTTCCGTCACTCACGAGAACGAGCCTGCACCTTCGAGCCACTCGAGACTCAAGCCGCAGGTCGTCTTGAGTGCGGGCCATCACCCGTCCTCGCCGGGCGCGGTCTCCGATCCATGTGGGTGCCGGATCTCTCCTTCGGTTCCGGTGATCTGCCAGGCAGGCCGCTTCCGTCTTCTCGGTGGAGGGGCGTCAGGCTTCCGAAACTTAAAACCGGCGCGCCGATTGTTTCAGACAGATGGCCCCAAGAATATTGACGCTCAGGTCGGCAGAGGCCTAGTGTCCTGGATCAATGATCGACATGACATCCCGAAAGTTTCATCAGCATGAGTGATGTCAGAAGGCTCTGCAGGTGAAACACCGGGTCGGCATGGCGGTGCTGAACTGTCCGGCGCTCGCGGTCCGGAGCGTGAAGTAGCACGGCACCGTCGCCGTCCTGCACACGTAGGAGGTGCCCGGCGAGCGCAGCGCGTTCTCTCGGTGCCGGGTCGCACATCACATCCCTGACCACAGCAAGCGAAAAGAGGTCGCCGTGAAGTTTCGCAACGTCTCAGCGGTCGTGATCGCCGCTACCGCGGCCCTCAGCATGGCGGCGTGCTCAGGCTCGTCGTCCGGGACTTCCTCCGGCGCGTCGGACAGCTCGTCGTTCGAGTTCTGGTCGTTCACCGGGATCGACGCGAAGGGGTCCGCCGCCGAGTACAAGGCGAAGAGGCCGGACATCCAGATCAAGCTGACCGAGGTGGGGAACGCGCAGGAGACGGCGCAGGCGCTCACGACGGCGCTGGCCGGCGGCAAGGTGCCCGACCTGGTGCTGATCCAGGGCGACGACCTGCCCAAGTTCGTCCAGCAGCCGCAGAACTTCGTCGACCTGCGCACGATGGGCGCCGACAAGATCAAGGGCGACTACCTCGACTGGGTGATCAGCCAGCCCACGGCCAAGGACGGCTCGATCATCGGCATCCCGACCGACGTCGGCGGCATGGCCATCGCCTACCGCGCCGACCTGTTCAAGAAGGCCGGGCTGCCGACGGACCGCGAGGAGGTCAGCAAGCTCTGGCCCACCTGGGACGCCTTCATCGAGACCGGCAAGAAGTACACGGCGGCCACCGGCAAGGCGTTCGTCGACAACGCCGGCGGGAGCGTCTACTCGCAGGTGGTCAACCAGGGGCAGGAGAAGTACTACGACCCCGCGGGCAACCTGGTGTACGAACGGAGCCCCCAGGTCAAGGCCGCCTTCGACCTGGCGCTCAAGGCCGTGGCCGCCGGGATCACCGCCAAGCAGAGCACCTTCACCGAGGGCTGGAGCGCCGCGATGAAGAGGGGGGACTTCGCCGTCATCGCCGCACCGGTCTGGATGCTCGGCTCCATCCGCGACAACGCCCCCGACACCAAGGGCAAGTGGGACATCGCCACGATCCCCGGCGGCTCGGGCAACTGGGGCGGCAGTTTCCTCGCGATCCCCAAGGGCGCCAAGAACCCCAAGGCCGCCTGGGAGTACATCGCCGCCACACAGTCGCCGCAGGGCCAGCTCGACCACTTCTCCAAGGCCAGGTCGCTGCCCGCGACTCCGTCGGTCTACAAGGACCCGAAGCTCACCTCCGCCAAGGACGAGTTCTTCTCCGGCGCACCGGTCGGCACGATCTACACCGACTCGCTGCTCGGCCTCAAGCCGTTCCTCATCGGCCCGGACAGCACCACGATCGGCACGGAGTTCACGAACGCCATCACCAACGTCGAACAGGGCAAGGGTGATCCCGCGAAGGCGTGGGACGCGGCGGTGACCAACATCAAGACCGCGATCGGCGGCTAGGAACCTTCGCGAGCGCCGCCCGGCGCGGGCCGTCCCCACGGCACGCGCGGGCGGCGGGGAAGTGAGCAGACCGTGACGACGAGCATCAGCCCCACCAAGGCGGGCCTGCCCCCCGCTCCGCCGGTGAAGGCGGCGCGCCGCGGTTTCACCGAGATCGTTGCCCCCTACGCGTACATCACCCCGTTCTTCGTGCTCTTCGCGGTGTTCGGCCTCATCCCGCTGCTGTTCACCTTCTACGTGGCGCTGTTCGACTGGAACCCGATCGGCGAGCACGTGTTCGTCGGCCTGGACAACTTCGACCGGCTGCTCGGGGACGTGCGGTTCTGGAACGCGGCGCGCAACACCGTGAGCATCTGGCTGCTGTCCACCGTGCCGCAGTTGCTGGTCGCGCTGGTGCTCGCGCACCTGCTCAACCACGCGCGGCTGCGCCTCGCGGTGTTCTTCCGCATGACGATGCTCGTGCCGTACATCACCTCGGTGGCCGCTACCACCATCGTGTTCGTCCAGATGTTCGACCGCGACTACGGGTTGCTGAACTGGCTGCTCGGTCTGATGGGCTTCGAGCACATCGACTTCACCCAGTCGGTGATGGGCAGTCATGTGCTGATCGCGGTCATGGTGACCTGGCGGTGGTTCGGCTACACGACGCTCCTCTACCTGGCTTCCCTGCAGGCCGTTCCACGGGCGATCTACGAGGCGGCCGCCGTCGACGGGGCCGGAAATGTGCGGCAGTTCCTGCACATCTCCCTTCCCGCGTTGCGGCCGGTCATCGTGTTCACGATCGTGACCTCGACGATCGGCGGGCTGCAGATCTTCACCGAGGCCCTGCTCCTGAACCGCGGCGCGGCCAACACCTGTGGGCCGATCCGTCAGTGCCAGACGCTCACTCTCTTCCTGTTCGAGCAGGGGTTCATCCAGTTCAAGTTCGGTTACGCCGCGGCGATCGGCGTGGCGCTGTTCGTGATGGTCGTCGGGTTCGCCGGCCTCAACTACTTCCTGTCCACCCGGATCCGCCCGGTCAAGGGCTGAGGGGGCGATCATGAGCATGACGAGACCACGCTCCGGCGATCGTGTCCGATGGTGGACCTACGCGCTGCTCGCGCTCGCCGCCATCGCCTGCCTGTTCCCCCTGTACTGGATGTTCATCGTCGCCACCACCGACACCGCGACGGCGACGACGCTGCCGCCCGAGATCGTGCCGGGCGGCAACTTCTTCCACCTCGCCGGCCTGGTGTTCTCGACCGTGCCGTTCGTCCGGTCGATCATCAACAGCCTGGTCGTGGCCGGGACGATCGGCGTGGGCCAGGCGGTGCTGTGCGCGCTGGCCGGTTTCGCGTTCGCCAAACTGCGCTTCCGCGGCCGCAACGCGCTGTTCCTGATCGTCGTCCTGACGATGACCGTGCCGACCCAGCTCGCCATCGTCCCTCAGTACATGATCATCTCTTCGCTGGGCTGGGTGGACACGCTCCAGGCGCTGATCGTCCCCGGCCTGGCCAACGCCTTCGGGATCTTCTGGATGCGCCAGCACATATCGTCCACCATCAGCGACGAGATCCTCCAGGCGGCCCGCATCGACGGGGCGTCGACCTGGCAGATCTTCTGGCGCGTCGCCTTTCCGCTGGTACGCCCCGCCGCCTTCGTCCTCGGCCTGCTGGGCTTCGTCACCGCGTGGAACGACTTCCTGTGGCCGTTCGTGGTGCTCAAGTCGCCGGAGATGTACACCGTTCAGATCGCGATCAAGGCGCTGCAGAACAGCTTCAACATCGACCTTGGGCTCGCCATGTCCGGCTCCTTCCTCGCCACCCTCCCGCTGCTCGTCCTGTTCGTCTTCGTCGGGCGGCGAATGGTGGCCGGGATCATGGACGGCGCCTTCAAGGGCTGAAGCGCCCCAAGCGGCAGGGGCCGGCCACCTCGCCGAGCGAGGCGGCCGGCCTGTTCCGAGTCAGGCCACGGTCTGCTTCTCGTTCCAGGTGTAGTAGATGTAGGTGCTGCCGGGCCCCGTCATCGTGCCGTAGACCTGCCAGAAGCTGTTGGGGCCGAGCGAGTAGCGGATGATTTTGTCTCCGGGCCGGTCGTCCACGAACACGCTCTGTGTCCCGTTGTTCCAGATCCGTACCTCGATGGTGAACGTCGAGGTGTCCGGGATGTCGAGGCAGACCTCGTACGTGTACGTCAACGGACCGCCGATGTTGTAGCTGTGGCCGTCCACCGCCGGCCGCTCGACGTTGGTGGGGACGTAGCTGTTCAGGACCCGGGTGTACTCGCCCGTGGAGCAGTCGACCGCAGGGGAGGCCGCGGACGCGGGACTGATGCCGGTGAGCGTGGCGCCGAGGACGCCGGCGGCGACTGCGAGAACGGAGATGGTGCGCTTCATGCCTCTCCTCATCCGTGCAGTGACCCTCCAACCAAGTAGTTGAAGGCTGAACTGATTCTGACGCGATCAACGTATTTGGACAAGTACGGGCAAATATTCATACTTGTTCGAGTAAAGATCCCTGGCCGTCGGTCGTCGTCGCGGTCGGTCCAGCGCGGTCAGACGCCCAGGTCCCGGCGCTGGTGCATCCGTCCGTTCCCGTCGAGTTCGATGACGGTGCCGACGCCGATCCGTTCGAGGAACGCGAAGTCATGACTGACGATGAGCAGCGCGCCGCGGTACGCGTCGAGGGCTTCGGCGAGTTGCCCGACGCTGGCGATGTCGAGGTTGTTCGTCGGCTCGTCCAGGATCAGCAGTTGGGCAGGCGGCTCGGCCAGGAGGAGCCGGGCGAGCGAGACCCGGAAGCGCTCCCCGCCGGAGAGCGTGCGGACGGGGCGGTCCACGCTGTCACCACGGAGCAACAGCCGCGCGAGCTGGTTGCGGATCGTGCCCGCAGGCGCGTCCGGGGCGACGGCCCGCACGTTCTCCATCGCGCTGGCGTCTTCGTCGAGCCCGTCCAGGCGCTGCGGAAGGAAACCGATGAGTTCGGTCATCAGGCGGCCGTGCGGTCGCCCGGGCGTCGGCCCGGCACGGCGCACGAGCTGCTCGATCAGAGTGGACTTCCCGGCACCGTTCGCGCCGACGAGCGCCACCCGTTCCGGGCCCTGGATCACGATGGTCCGGCCCTCGTCCTCCAGCTCCGCCAGCCGCCGTCCGCGCGGGACGTCCGGGTCGGGCAGCACCAGATGGATGTGCTCCTCGTCGCGGACGCGTGCGTCCGCGGCGTCGACCGCGGCCTGCGCGGCCTGGACCTTGTCGTCGAGTGTCGAGCGGAGTGATCCCGCGGACGCCTGGGCCTTGCTGGCGCGGTTGCCGGCGAGGATCTTCGGGATGCCGCCGTCCTTCTGGGTCTTCTTCCCCGTCCGCTCGCGGCGCGCCAGCTTCGTCTCCGCCTCGACGCGTTGCCGCTTCTCGACCTTGAGCGCCTGCTGAGCGGAACGAGCGGCCTGTACGGCGGCTGCCTGCTCTTGCTCCTGGTGCTCCTTCCATGCGCTGTACGGGCCGCCGAACGTGGCCAGGGTGCCGCTGTACAGCTCCGTGGTGTTGTCCATGTGCTCCAGCAGTTCGAGGTCGTGGCTCACGACGACGAGCGTTCCGGGCCACTGGTCGACGAACTCGGCAAGCTTGGCGCGCGTGGCGCGGTCGAGGTTGTTCGTGGGCTCGTCGAGCAGGGTGATCGGAGTGCGGCGGACGCGCAGCCCGGTGATCGCGATGAGCATGCCTTCGCCACCGGATACCTCGGTGACGCGGCGGTCGAGGTCCGCGGCGGAGAATCCGATCTGGTGCAGGGCTTCGTCGGCACGGGACTCGATGTCCCAGTCGTCACCGATCGCATCGAAGTGGCGTTGGTCGACGTCGCCGGACTCGATCGCCTTGATCGCGGCGAGGGTCCCGTGGATGCCGAGTAGCTCGGCGACGGTGGTGTCCTGCCGCAGTGTGAGCGTCTGCGGCAGGTAGCCGACCTCGCCCACGACGTCGATCTGCCCGGCGGTCGGGTGCAGGTCACCGGCGATGAGCCGGAGCAGGGTGGACTTGCCTGCGCCGTTGCGGCCGATCAGTCCGGTCCGGCCGGTGCCGAAGGTGCCGTTGACCCCGGCGAGCGCGACGGTGCCGTCGGGCCACTCGAAGGTCAGATCACGAAGGGTGATGGCGGATTTCGTAGACATTCCGGTGTTTCTCTTTCCCTCTTCCGCCGCCCGCGCGGTGTGGCATGGCGATGCCTTCGTGGACGGGTCGCGGGAGCCGGCGTAGCTGGCAGGACAACCGGCCACGGGGCCGTGTGCCGACGCGGGCGAGAGGTTCGACCGGAACGGGCACGAGTCACGCTCCTGCGGCAGGGGAGCCGCTACCCGGACGCCGGGCAGGAGGAGGTCGCGTACCCGGCAGGTCGTGGTCGCGCGTTCGCGCACCCGGGATCGAGGCCGGTGCGATGCGAACGTGCCGGCGAGATCACGCGACGGTGTCATCGCCCGGGACGGGCGGACTCACGCGCGTGCGTTGCGAAACGATCATTCACTGGTACGGACGATGCCCCGCACAAGTGAAGCCACCGGCAGTTCGGTGGCTAGGCCCTGTCCACTTCGATCAGTCCCATGCCCGGCACCTTACCAGCCCTCGCGTCTCGCCCGAGCGCGGCCGGCGGGGCACGACCACGGGGCCGCCGGTCAGATCAGGTCCAGCACTCCTGCTCTCTGGCCACCGCTTTCCTCACCGGTGAGCCGCGCCATGGCGGGGATAGTTTCGGGCAGGCCCTCGGAGCAGGGCCTGCCCGTCCTCGGATCGCGTGTCAGCCCATGCTCTTGGCGCCGTCCAGGGACTCGCGGATGATGTCGGCGTGGCCGGCGTGCTGGGCGGTCTCGGAGACGATCTGCATCAGCACCCGGCGGGCCGACCATCGCGCGCCGGCCTCGAACCAGGGGGCCTTCGGCAGCGGCTGGGCCGCGTCCAGATCGGGCAGGGTGACCACCAGCTCGTCCGTACGGCGGGCCACCTCGGCGTAGGCGGCCAGCAGATCGGCGAGTGTCTCGCCGGGCAGCATCCGGAACTGCTCGGCCCACACGGCCCAGTCGGCCTCTGTCATGGTCGTGGCGTCGCCCATCGCCGAGGGGCCGTTCGAGATGAAGTCCGCCCAGCTCCGCTCGACCAGGGTGACGTGCTTGATCAGGCCGCCGAGGCAGAGCTCGCTGGCGGTGGTCCGCTGCCCGGCCTGTTCGTCGGTCAGGTCGCGGGTGGTGAGGCGCAAGAAGTGCCGGCTCTGGGCCAGCGCCGCCAGGATGTCCGCGCGCTCACCGCTGATGGCCGGCGCGCCGGTGAGGCCGGGAGTGCTCAGCTCGTTGACGGTCACAGTCGTCTGCCTTCCGTTGGTCCGCTCGGTCGAGGACCACGCTAGGAGCCATAACGGTCACTTCCTGACCTGAATCGACGAGAGAATCGCGACCATGGCGAACACCAGCACGCGGACGCTGCGGCTGCTCTCCCTCCTTCAGACTCACCGCTACTGGCAGGGCATCGAACTGGCAGAACGACTCGGAGTTTCCGTACGCACCCTGCGCCGGGACATCGACCGGCTGCGTGAGCTGGGCTACCCGGTCGAGGCGCAGCGCGGTGTCGACGGTGGTTACCAGCTCGCCGCGGGCGCCGCGCTGCCGCCACTGGTGATCGACGACGAGGAGGCGGTCGCGCTGGCCGTGGGGCTGCAGACCGCCGTCCAGGGGGCGGTGGAGGGCATCGCCGAGTCCTCGGTGCGGGTGCTGGCCAAGGTGGTGCAGGTGATGCCCACCCGGTTGCGGCACCGGGTCGAGGCGCTGCGCACGATGACCGTACCCGCCGGGTGGGACGGCCAGGCCGCGACGAGCGTCGACCCGGACGTGCTCACCACGGTCGCGCTGGCGTGCCGGGACCATGAACGGCTTCGCTTCGCCTACACCCCCGCGGACGGCCGGCGTACGGACCGGCACGTCGAGCCGCACCGGCTGGTCCGGCTCGGACGCCGCTGGTACCTGGTCGCGTACGACCTGACCCGGCACGACTGGCGCAGTTTCCGGGTCGACCGGCTGGCCGAGCCCGAAGGTAGTGGCTCCCGGTTCCGTCCCCGGGACCTGCCCACCGGCGACGCCGCCGAGTTCGTCCGCGCCGCCATGGACAACCTGCCCCGTCCGTACCGGGTGGAGGCGCTCGTCGAGGCTCCGGCGGTCACGGTGCGCGGGCGGATCGGCAACTGGTGCACGGTCGAGGAGGTGGACGCCGAACGCTGCCGGGTCCGGATGGTCACCCACTCCCTGCACTGGCCGGCCATGGCACTGGGGATGGCCGGCGCGGAGTTCCGCGTCCTCGCCCCGCCCGAACTGCGCGACGAGATCCGTGAGTGGGGGGCCCGCTTCCAACGGGCCTGAGGTCCCGCCGCGAGTCGCCCTACCAGTCGCGTACGGCGTCCACGCCGGCCGCGAGCATGTCCGCCGCCGATTCGAGCCGTACGCCGAGAGCCTCTTCGGCGTCGCTCACCATGACGTCGAGGGCGGCGAAGAGTTCCTCGCGTTCCTCGGTCTCGATGAACCCCGTCCGGCGATCGAGCAGGTTGAAGCCCTCGCCGTACTCGCGGCCGATCTCGTACAGCCGGGCCGGCCGGTCCTCCTGAGAGCCGTCGGAAAGCGCCGCGATCAGTGCCGCCCGCGTCTTCCTGTACTGCGCCACGGCCTTCTTGAAGCAGGTACTGCTGATCTGCTCGCGACCGTCCCAGTCGCGCAACGGGTTGCCGCGGTTCTCCGCGACCCATTCGGGTTTGCGGGCAGCGGTGATGTCGACGTAGGTGCCGTACGCGACCTGTGGGCGCCATCTCGACCGCATCGCCACGGCGTACTCGTGCGGGATGCTGCGCAGGCACAAGAACTCCAGCGTGGGAACGCGTTCGGGCAGCAGAACATCGGACGCGCTCATGCCGAAGAGATCGGTGATCCACAGCTCTCGAAGCGACGCCAGCCGGTTGAGACCCGACGCGTGGACGAGCAGGCCGAGGTCGCCGGACAGGCAGAGCGTCCTCAGCTCGGGAAAGCGCTCGGCGAGCCGATCGCAGTCGAGCGACTCGACCTGTGTGACGCGCAGGTGACGGATGTCTCGCCGGGGTTCGCCGGGATCGCTCGTCATCCGGTCGAAGTCGGCGCCTGTGGTGATGCTCACCTCGCCCGGATCCGGCCAGGGGCCGTGCTCGCCTCTGCCCCAGCGCCTCTGCTGAGCGAGCTGGTCGCCGAGCCGCCAGCCTATGGAGTAGCTCTGTGAGGGTGTGGTGCACAGCAGCGGCAACGAGCCGATGACCTTGTAGCTGCGCGGAAGGACCCACTCGTAGTTGCAGTGAGATGGGCCTTTTAACGCGTTCGCGTGCGTCAGCACCAGGGGCGACACCTCGCCGAGGTCCGCCACCGAGGCGGGTTCCGGCCCCGACCAGTCCAGCTCGAGCACTCCCGCCGTCTGCCAGTCCGGGTTGAGGTCGGTGATCTGCGCGGCCGTCCACGCGCCGAGAGACTCGGAGAACGTCGCCACGACGTCCCCCGGTGCGATCGGCCGCGGGGGCGAGGTCGGTTTCCGGCCAGCCATGTCCGAAGGGTAGTAGGCGAACGGATCACTCGCACGATGCTCAGTCGACGGCCGGTTGGATGGGGAAGTTGGCGCGGAACACGTTGTCCGGGTCGTAGGCACGTTTGACCTGCCGCAGCCGGGCGAGGTTGGCCTCGCCGAACGCGTCGACCAGCCGCTCGGGCCGGGTGTCGGTGTCGAAGGACAGGTAGAGGCCGTCGGTGTACGGTGCGACCTCGGCGTCCCACGCGGCGTTCAGGGCCGGCTGCGTGGCGCCCATGGCGGTGAGCAGGAAGTTCTGGTGCCGGTGCGGATAGGCCGTCGCGTCGGGAGCCAGGTCGTGCGCGGCGCCGCCGGTGGCGCGTATCTGCAGGAAGTAGGACAGCCCGGAGCGTGCGATCCTCTCGAAGGCGCGGCTCACGTCGCCGTCCAGGTGCGTGACCAGACCGGAGCGTACGGCGGGGTCGCCGCCGCCGGTGTGGTGCCTGTCGGCCGGCTGCACCACGCCCGAATAGGGCAGCACGTATCCCTGGTGCCCCAGCAGCGGGCCGGCCTCGGCGAGCCGCTCCAGCTCGTGCACCGCGGTGGTGGTGTCCGCGCCGGCGTAGACCGTCATGAGCTGCGCGACCGCGTCCTGGCCGCGGCGCGGCGGGGACAGGATCAGGAAGCTCGTCAGCTCACGCGGCGCCTTCTCCACGGCCGCGCCCCAGCGCTCGAGCAGCCCGGCCGTGTCGCGGGCGTCCAGGGTCATCTGGGAGAAGACGACGTCGCCGAGCTCCATCGCCTCGACCTCGACCCAGGTCACCACCCCGAGGTTGCCCCCGGCGCCGCGCAGGCCCCAGAACAGGTCGGGGTTCTCCTCCCGCGAGGCGTGCAGCACCCGGCCGTCGGCGGTCACGACCTGCGCGGCGACGACGTGGTCGATCGTCAGGCCGAATCGGCGCCCGAGCAGGCCGATCCCGCCCGTGGTCGCGAGGCCGCCCACGCCCACGCCGCCGTAGTCTCCCGAGCTGATCGCCCATCCGTGCGGCGACAGGGCCTCGGCGACCGCGCCCCACGTCGCGCCCGCGCCCAGCCGCACCCGGCGCGTGGCCGGGTCGACGACCTCGACGGTGTCGAGCGCGCCGACGTCGAGCACGATGCCGCCGTCGTTCGTGGAGCGGCCGCTGATCCCGTGCCCGCCGGAGCGTACGCCGAGCGGCACGTCCTGGGACCGGGCGTACGCGAGCCCGTCCACGACCTGGTCGACGGTCCGGGGGCGCAGCACCAGGCCGGGGGACCCGGCGCGCAGGTAGTTGTGCCGCACGGACTCGTACGCGCGGTCTCCGGGCTCGACGGCGCCGGCCGCGAGGCTCGCCGGGACCTTGTCGTAGTCGATCCCGTCGCGGCGCAGTGCGATCGCGGCCGTTCCGCGGCGGGCGGCCGCGGGGACGGTGCCCGTTGCGGCCCGCTCACGCGCCACCGCGTCGCGTACGGCGGGGGCGATCTCCTCGCCGTACACCTGGATGAACCGCGGGTCGTCGGTGCCCAGGATGAACGTGCCGATGCCGTCCTCCAGCGCCAGCGCGGTCAGCTCCTCCACCCACTGCTCGACCGGCCCCTGGAGGAAGCCCTGGCGGGTCTCGGCGACCGCGCCGCCGATGTTCAGCAGGCGCCGCACCAGCGCCGGCTCGCGCCCGGCCTCCGCGGCGGCCTCGTCGATGACCTCGTTGCCGCGCCGCAGGTCGCCGTCCTTGAGATAGGCGAGCGAGGGCAGCCAGCCGTCGGCGTCCCGCGCCACCAGGCGCAGCATCCGCGGCTTGTAGGCGCCGACCCAGATCGGGATGTCGTGCGCGGGGGCCGGGCCGCGCTTGGCCCCGGCGACGCGGTGGTGCTCGCCCTCGACGCGCAGGATGCGGCGCTCGCGCACGTCCCAGACACCGCGGATGATCTCGATCGCCTCCTCCAGCGCGGTCACCGACTCGGCGGGTGTCAGGCGGGTGCCGCCCATCGACTCGATCGCGTCCCAGAAGGCGCCCGCGCCGATGCCGAGCGCGAACCGGCCGCCGGAGAGCAGGTCGAGCGACGCCGCGGCCCGGGCCAGCACCGCCGGCGGGCGCAGCGGCAGGTTCAGCACGTTGCCCGAGACGGTGATCCGCTCGGTCTGCGCGGCGACCCAGGACAGCAGCGTCCAGGTGTCCAGGAACCCCGGCTGGTACGGATGATCCTGGAACGTCACGAGATCCAGCCCGGCGGCCTCGGAGACCTGGGCGAGCCGGACCGGTCCCCGCGGGTCCTGGTTCTGGGGTGTGAGGAACGTGCCGAAGGCCAGATCGTGGCCGTAGTCCGTCATGCCGGGCCTCTCCGCAGAAGTAATCTGTCCAACAGACTATATGCGGCACAACTTATCGGAGAGTCAGCGTATTCCGGGTTAGGGTGGACGGTGTGACCGCGCGCGAACAGACCGACACCCCGACGCCGTCCACGCAGGGATCCGTGCTCGGGTGGTCCCTGACCGTGCTGCTGAGGGAGTGGAGCACGCGCGTCGAGGACATCTCGCGTGACCTGCCGCACGGGGTGCGCGGCTACCAGGTGCTCTCCGCGGTCGTCCACGAGGCCCCGCCGACGCAGGCCGCGCTCGCCGCCCGCCTCGGCATCGACCGCACCGTCATGACCTATCTGCTCGACAAGTTCGAGGGGTGCGGTCTCGTGGAGCGCCGGCAGGACCCGGCCGACCGCCGCGCGCGGCGCATCGTGCCGACCGAGCATGGCCGGGGTGTCCTCGCCGAACTCGACGCGCGCGTCGCGCGGGCCGAGGACGAACTGCTCGCCGGGCTCCCGCCCGAGGACCGGCGCGTTCTCCTGGCGCTGCTGGAGCACGCCGCCACCGGGGCGGCTCCCGGCGAGGACCGCTGCGCCGCCGTCGCGGCGTCGGCCGCGCTGACCCGGGAGCCGTGACACCGAACCGTCCGCGAGCGGCGGCTAGTCGGTCCGCTTGTCCTGGAGTTCCGTGGTGGCCTCCAGGTACGCCTCGGCGGCGCGGGCGAAGTAGTCGAACAGGACGGCCTGTTGCTCGGGCGAGTAGCCCTGGACGATTGCGCCGATCTTCCGGCGGGCCGGAGCGAGCGCGCCCGCGACCGCCGTCCGCTCCGGCGACACGGCCGCCGTCATCGCCGTCCTGGACCGCCTCGCCGCCGCCTGGAACGCGGGGGACGGCGCCGCCTACGGCGCCGAGTTAGCCGTGGACGCCACCTACATCACCTACGTCGGCACTCTGTACGTCGGCGCCGCCGAGATCGGCACCGCGCATCAGGCCCTGTTCGGCAGCTTTCTCAAGGGCACCCGGCTCGCCAGTGAGATCGTCGGCATCCGCTTCGCCGGCCCCGGCTACCGCTCTGGTCGTCACCCGTGGCGACGTCCACAAGGGCAGGCCCGGCAAGCTCGGGAAGATCCAGACCTACACCGTGGTCCGCCAGGCGACCGGCGAATGGAAGGTCGCCGCCTTCCAGAACACCAAGCACAAGGCCCTCATGGAGGCCATCTCCTTCAGGGCTCAGCCCGCCACCAAGCCCGCCAGCAGGCCCGCCGCCTGACCGCGCGGACCTCACGGGGCCTGCGGTCCGCGATACGGCAGGGTCTCGCTGTAGACGATGTTGGTCGTGGTGCTGCCGAACTGCGCCAGGTCGTCCACCACCTTCTCCAGGTGGGCCATGGACGTCGCGGCGACCTTGAGCGTGTAACAGTCGTCGCCGGTGGTGCGCAGGCACTCCAGGATCTCCATGCGCTCGCCGAGCAGCCGGTGCAGCGGCTCGTGCCGGCTGCCCGGATACTTGAGCCGCACCACGGCGAGCACGGCGTATCCGGCCTTCTCCAGGTCGACGACCGCGCGGTATCCGCTGATGACGCCGGCCGCCTCCATCCGCCGTACCCGCTCGGTCGTCGCGGAGGCGCTGAGGCTCACCCGCCGGGCCAGCTCGGTGAGCGGCACGCGGCCGTCGCGCTGCAACTCGGCCAGGATGGACCAGTCCGTCACGTCAAGAGTCTCGGCCATCGGCCGAATATACCGGGGAATCCACGGCCGAACGCCCTTCAAGCAGGGCGTTCTTTCTTCCGTACGGCCCGATCACCTGAATAGGCTGGACCGGTGAAATTAGGCGTCAACGTCCCGAACTTCGGGCCGGGCACCCGGCCGGACGTGCTGCGCGGCTGGGCCGAGACGGTGGAAGGGCTCGGGTTCGACCTGCTCATGGTCTCCGACCACGTCGTGGTCACCCCGGACGTGGCCGAGCAGTATCCCGCGCCGTTCTACGAGCCCTTCACCACGCTGTCCTGGCTCGCCGCGATCACCACCAGGATCAGGCTCGGCACCACCGTGCTGATCGTGCCCTACCGGCACCCGCTGCTGACCGCCCGGATGGCGGCCAACCTCCAGCAGCTGAGCGGGGGGCGGCTGGTCCTCGGCGTGGGGGTCGGCTGGGCGCGGCAGGAGTTCGAGGCGCTCGGCGTGCCGTACGAACGGCGGGGGGCGCTGACCGACGAGCACCTGCGGGCGATCCGCCTGGCCTGGCGGGACGAGGAGGACTACGGCGCCGGGCGCATCCCGATCTGGGTCGGCGGCGGCAGCGACGCCGCTCTCCGCAGGGCGGTGCTCCTCGGCGACGCGTGGCACCCGCTGAGGTTCACCCTCCCCTGGCTGGACGAGCGGATCGACCGGCTGGCCGCCGTCGCGGAGAGCCTGGGACGCCCCGCCCCCGCGTTCGCCCCGCGCATCCTGCTGCGGCTCACCGGCACCCCGGTGGCCGGTGAGGGGCGCCGGGCCGGCGAGGGCAGCCTCGACCAGGTCATGGACGACCTGGAACGGCTGCGCCTCCTGGGCGCCGAGACCGTACTGCTCGACCCCTTCCAGGGGGACCCCGATGAGACGAACCATCCCGAGACGGCGTGGCACATGCTGGAGGCAGTGGCCGCCGCACACAGAGGAGCGGAGCATTCATGACCCCCGACGACGAGAAGTTTCTCCGCAGGGCGATCGAGCTGGCCGCGCTGGCCCGGGCGGGCGGCAACCCGCCGTTCGGCTCGCTGCTGGTCGGCCCGGACGGCGACGTGCTCGCCGAGGAGCACAACACGACGCTCACTGAGTCGGACATCAGCGCCCACCCCGAGCTGAAGCTCGCGCGCTGGGCCGCCCGTGAGCTCGATCCGGCCGCCGCGGCCGCGACCACCATGTACACGAGCTGCCAGCCGTGCGGCATGTGCGCGGGCGCCATCGAGCGCTCCGGGCTCGGCCGCGTCGTCTTCGCCCTCTCGGGCGAGCAACTCGCCACGCTGAAGCCGCCGGCCGGCCCGCCGTCCGTACGGCAGGAGGGGCCGGCGCTCTTCGACGAGGCGCGCCTACCCGTCGAGGGCTACTACGCCTGACGCGCCGTCAGCCGGCGTCCGGGACGTAGCTGAGGTTGAGCACGCCGGTCTTGAAGGTCTCGGACTTGACCAGCTTCAGCTTGTGCGTCGGGGTCTCCTCGAACAGCCGCTGCCCGTGGCCGACGACGATCGGGTGGACGAGCAGGTTCAGCTCGTCGAGCAGCCCGTTGGCGAGGAGCCACCGCACGGTCGTCGCGCTGCCCGACATCTGGAGGTCGCCGCCCTGGACTCGCTCCTTGAGCTCGCGCAGCCTCGCCGCGACGTCGCCGTTGACGACGGTGGTGTTGTTCCAGTCCGCCTTCTCCAGGCTGCTGGACACCACATACTTGGGGGCGCTGTTGAAGGCCGCGGCGATCTCCGGGTCCTGGTCCGTCGTCGTCCAGTACGCCGACCACTCCTCGTACAGCGTGCGGCCCATCAGCATGCCGGCCGAGTTCTGCATGCCCGCCTGGACCACGGCGCCCATCTCGTCGTTCCAGTACGGGAAGTGCCACTGGTCGGGCGACTCGACGACGCCGTCGAGGGAGATGAAGAAGTTCGAGACGATCCTGGCCATGTCCTCTGCTCCTTTTCCATGTGCGGTGGCTGCGAACAGGAGATTAGGCGGCGCCGCTCGCCCGGGTCTTGTACAGAAACGACACGGCCCTGCCGTACGGCCACACGGTCACGCGCGGCGGAGCCGCCAGAGCATGTAGGCGGCGACGGACGACGAGTCGCTGACGGCGCCGTCGAGGATCATCTGCTCGAACTCGGTGCGGTGCACCCATCGCTGGCGCATGTCCTGCTCGGTGTGCTCGCGACGGGGCTCGCCCTTGGTGAGGCCGGTCGCCAAGTAGACGTGCAGCCCCTGGTCGGTCATCCCGTGGGCGTTGTCCATGCGCCCCAGATGGCGCAGCCGGTCGGCCCGGAGCCCGGTCTCCTCCAGCAGCTCGCGCCGGGCCTCGTCCTCGCGGGTGTCCGCCTCGGCCATGCCCTGGGGGAAACTCCACGAGCGGCGGCCGATGGGGTATCGGTACTCCTCCACGATGTGGAAGCCGTCGTCCTCCTCCGGCACGATCAGGACGAAGTCGGGCCTGACCACGTAGCCGTACAGGCCGGGGGAGCCGTCCGGGCGCTCGATCGCGTCCTCCCGTACGGTCATCCACGCGTTGCGGTAGACGACTCGGGAGGAAACCTGCCGGATCACGGGCTGCGCTTCGGTCACGTGGCCGGATACTACCGACGCCCGGACGGTCGCGGCGGTCACTTCTCCGTGGGCTGGTAGGCGAGGGACAGCACGCCCGTCGGGAAGGTCTCCGAGGAGGTGAGCTTCATCGGGATCTCCAGGCCCTCCTCGAACAGCCGCTGGCCCTTGCCGACCACGATCGGGTGGACCAGCAGCCGGAGCTCGTCGAGCAGGCCGTGCCGCATCAGCGAGCGGACGAGGTTCGTGCTGCCGCTGATGCCGATGGTCCCGCCCGGCTGCTGCTTGAGCTTGGTGATCTCCTCGGTCAGGTCGCCGCCGACGAGGGTGGAGTTCCGCCATTCGGCGGTGTCGAGGGTCGACGAGACGACGTACTTCCGGATGTTGTTGATGAAGCCGGCGAAGGGGTCGTCCGCGTCGGTCTTGCCCGGCCAGTAGGCCGCCCAGGCCTCGTAGGTGACCCGGCCCATCATCATCGCGTCGGACTCCGTCATCAGTGCGCCGACGGCCGCGCCCATCTCCTCGCTGAAGTAGGGGAAGTGCCACTGGTCGGGCGCCTCGACGACACCGTCGAGGGACATGAAGAAGCTGGCGACGATCTTGCGCATCTGGATCTCCTCTGTCTCGCGCTTGCGTGGCTCCAGACTCGCAGCCGACGAGTTGAACTGTCAAGACAAATTTAGTTTTCGGGAGTGCGCGGGCGCGGACCGAGGAGCCGGATCCGGGCGAGGCCCGAGCGGCTCGGACCGAGCATCGGACGGGCTGGTATACGTGCCGTATAGCCCTTGATGAAGGCGCGCGCGACGGCATGGCCCGGACGTGGTCACGGCCTTTACCGGCTCGTTGACAGGGCGGGCGGTGATCCTGGATTCTGCACTCCCGTGTCCGGACAGAGGCGGAATCTGGGTGGAATTTCATGTTCTGGGGCCGCTCAGCGTCTCCCGCGATGGCCGCCTGACCCCCGTCGGCGGAGCGCCGAAACTCCGGCTCACCCTGGCCGCGCTGCTCTCCAGAGCGGGCCAGCCCGTGTCCGTCGACTGGTTGATCGCCGCCGTCTGGGGCGACCGGCCGCCGGCGTCCGCGCGGCGCAACGTCCACCTCTACATCCACCAGCTGCGGCGGGAGTACGGCGCCCACGTCCTGCCCGGGCGTCCCGGCGGGTACGCGATCGTCACCGACGCGCTCGACGCGGCACGGTTCCGCGGCCTCACCGCACAGGCGAGCGCGGCCCTTGAGCAGGGCGACCTCGAAACCGCCGGAGACCGGCTGCGCGCGGCGCTGGACCTGTGGCGGGGGCCGGCGTTCGCGGAGTTCGCCGACTGCCCGTTCGTCGCCGACGAGGCCCGGCGGCTCGAGGAGTCGCGGCTCACCGTGTACGAGCGGCTGGCCGAGACCGAGCTCGCTCTGGGACGGCACGCCGAGGTGGCCGCCGAGCTCGCCGGCCTCGTCGAGGAGCATCCGTACCGGGAGAGCCTGCACGGGCACCTCATGCTCGCGCTGTACCGGTCCGGGCGTCAGGCCGAGGCGCTGGAGGTCTTCCGCCGGGCCCGCGACCTCCTGAACGCCCAGCTCGGCATCGAGCCCGGCCCCGTGCTCCGGCGTCTGCACGAGGCGATGCTCCGCGGGGACGAGGACCTCCTCCCCGCCCTGGCCCCGGACCCGGCCGCGGAGCGGCGGACGGGCGACTGCCCGTACCGGGGGCTGATGGCGTTCCAGCCGGAGGACGCGGAGTGGTTCTTCGGCCGTTCCCGCCTGGTCGACCGGCTGCGCGAACTGGCCGGCCGGCTGCCCGTGGTCGGCGTGTTCGGCGCGTCGGGAAGCGGCAAGTCGTCTCTGCTGCGCGCCGGCCTGCTGGGGTCCATGCCCGGCGGAGACGGACAGGGGGCGCTCTCGCGGGGGTTGCTCATGACGCCGGGCGAACACCCGATGGACACGCCGGTCGCCTTCGCCACCAGGTCGGCCAGCGTGTCCATC